>JBOFUD010000374.1:0-3216 GCA_051652385.1 Flavobacterium sp. | reverse complement strand
TATTTTACGATGATGGCTGCAATAGCCTCGGTGTATTTTTTGGCCTCTTCCTTACCAACTTTTCAATTTTTAGATTTTGCAGTTAAAGGAAGCGTAGCGGTTTTTTTCTTTGGTTTATTGGGAGTTAACGAATGGATCGTAGTATTTATTTCTACTCTAATGTGGTTTTTGAATGTAGTGCTTCCCGTGGCTATCGGAAGTTATTTTGTTTTGAATTTCAAAAGCCCTCTTCTTTCCGAAAGAAAAAACTAAGAAACACAATAGAAAGCCATGAGTATTATTTTATTAAGCGTCGCCTTTCTTTACATACTAACCATCAGTAGTCTTATTTACGGTTTTGCCAAAGTTCCACTCTATACCAAACAAGAGTTGCCACCAAAAACAACTTTTTCGATTTTGGTGCCTTTTCGCAATGAAGCCGAAAATTTGCCCGTTTTGTTAGAGAGCATTTCAAAATTAAAGTATCCGACGGATTTATTCGAAGTAATTTTAATTGATGATGATTCGGAGGAAAAATTCCAAATTCTAAATTGCAAATTCCAAATCAGAATAACAAATTCTATTAGGAAAACCCATTCGCCTAAAAAAGATGCCATCACGACAGGCATTCCTTTGGCAAAAAACAAATGGATTGTGACCACCGATGCCGATTGTGTGGTTCCCGAAAATTGGTTGTGGATAATGGATAATCACATTCAACATCACACTGTTGAAATGATTGCCGGAGCAGTTACTTATGATTGTAATTCCACCTTCTTACATCATTTTCAGCAACTGGATTTGATGAGTTTACAAGGCGCAACGATTGGGAGTTTTGGTATAAAAAAAGGGTTTATGTGTAATGGTGCTAATTTTGCCTACACCAAAACTTTGTTTCAAGAGTTGAACGGATTTGAAGGAAATGACACCATAGCCAGTGGCGATGATGTGTTGCTACTACAAAAGGCCGTAGCGCGTTTTCCTGAAAAAGTACAGTATCTAAAATCGACCGAAACTATTGTTAGCACCAAGGCGGTTGATTGCTGGAAATCGTTATTTCATCAGCGGGTACGCTGGGCAGCAAAAACAGGCTCCTATCAAAGTAGGTTCGGGTTGGGGTTGGGAATAATCGTTTTTACCGGAAATCTCGGGTTGATTTTTGGATTAATTTTTGGGCTCTTAGGCTGGATTTCGCTTTTCAAGATAATAGCGATTTGGATCACTAAATTTATAGTAGATACGATTTTGATCTACGCTACCCATCGCTTTTTGAACACTTCAAAAATGAAATTTCTGGTACTAAGTAGCCTGATCTATCCTTTTTTCAGCTCTAGCGTGGCTTTGTATACCTTATTTGGAACATACGAATGGAAGGGCAGACGTTTTGAGAAATAAAGACACCATTGCCCCATGTCGAACTCAAATGGAAGCAACAACCATGACTATGTTTATGATAATACAAGATAACAAATACTCTTCAACAGCAAAATTAGCTATTGTCCCTTTAGAATAACCGGTAAAATAAATTGCGTTTTTACAGGAATCCCACGTTTAATGGCAGGGTTGATTTTTGGAAAATTTACTAATCGAGCTCGAAGTATACTATCAATTTTTACAGTATCATACGCAACGGAATCTTTTGGAAATTGAGGTTCAAATTGCAACTTAGAATCTGGAAAAACGGTTACCTTCACCTCAATAGTATCAAGTTCTGGGTACAGCAAAGCAAGAGTATCCATTCTTAACTTTTCTTGAATAAGCTGGGTTAATCGCTCAAAAAAACAGTTTTGTTGTAGTTTTTTATCGGTAATGTTTTCACAAGCGGTTAGGGTTGGATACTGATCAACTTGTTTCCAGTTTATGCTTTTCAATTCCTTTTGCAGTAATTCCTTTTCAGACGGAACACGTTTTTCTAGAAATTGACAAGATGAAATTAGTATTGCGACTATATATAAATACCTTTTACTCAAAATAATATATGGGGTTTTCTTTATTTTTTAATTAAAAGTAGGTGTAATCTAGCTATAATCACCAAATTAAATACAAATTTTTAAACTAACACTCGCGACGCTTGGCCAGCTATCTCGATTCTCATTGGGATTCACTACATTTATTGCATACTAAAAATCACAAGCTCTGTTTTTTTTTTCAAAATTACTAAAAATAAATTTATGGACATATTACTTTTAGTACTAGGATTTATTTTAATAATCTTAGGAATTTTGGGCAGTTTACTACCGGTTCTCCCTGGTCCAAGTTTATGCAGTATTGGCTTATTATTTCTATATCTTACGGATACGATCACTATAAATTTTTGGGCATTAAGCAGTAGTGTTGGAATAGCTTTACTTTTGACCATTCTGGATTACGTACTTCCAGCACAAGGGGCAAAATTTTTTGGAGGCAGCAGCTATGGTATCTGGGGAGTCAATATTGGTTTAGTGGTTGGATTAATCGCGCCAGTACCTTTGGGCTTCGTCATTGGACCGCTTCTAGGAGCCTTTGCTGGCGAAATCATCTATTACAAGGATTTTAATCGCGCACTCAAAGCCGCTACAGGCGCTGTACTAGGCATTTTAACTACAAGCATCCTTAAATTCATAGTTTGTATAATGCATCTAGGATTTTTCATGTGGGTAGTTTGGAAAAACTACAATACACTATTCTAGCGTATATCATTAAACCCAGATTCCACATTAGACTTCGTTGCGAAACTGAATTATTCAATAAAAACAAGAGCTCACGGACTATTTTTGAAGATGTAATACTTTTGTATTTTGAATTTAAAAATAGGAGTAAGTTCTTGGTTTTGAAGAAGAATTCAGTTGTAGTAGATTTCTAATGCGGAATCCGGGTTAAAAACCCATTCGTTGTTACGAATGGGTTTTTTATTGATAAAAATTGAATTGCTCACTACTTTCCGGCATACTGCTCCCCAAAATTAATACAGAAAATCGGTTTTAATTAAGGTATAAAAAATCCTAAATAAGCAGCATTATGTCAAGAACAAGAAGAGTTTTCGGAAAGGATTTTAAATCCAAAGTAGTATTAGCTATGTATTGACCGCCATTGCTACTTTTACTAGAATTGTGTTGCATTGGAGGGTTGCTTATTTCATCAAAAAACAAGATGTAAAACAAGTATGGAAACATATTTTAATCAATCATTTACAGCCAAATAATTGAATGGAAAAAGGAATTAATATAGAAGTTCGTAATGATAATGATGGTCGATTTT
>JBOFUD010000373.1:0-7081 GCA_051652385.1 Flavobacterium sp. | reverse complement strand
GCTGTGGTATTGGGTACGTCGCTGGCATTTATATTGACGAGTATTGCCTTCTTTACAATAAAAATCGAAAACAAACCCAGTTACTTTCCTAGTGTGTTTTCATTGGCTTTAAAAAACACCATTTTTGTTTTTGGTGTACTCACTATTTTTGCGTTACTTTTTCAAAGAATTTTTGGGGAAATTGAAGTACATTCAACAAGTGCAGCAATAATTACAGGGATTGTGGCTGGCGTGGCTTCAATTTTTATCGATTTTTCAACGAAGTCAACATTGGTATTGGGAAAATGATTGTGTGTTTTAGCGGATGATTGTGTTGCTTTATTTTTTAAATGAAGTAAGGCATTTTACAAAGTCAGCCATAAATGATTGTATTTTCATGTTTGAACCCGAAAAACGAACACAAATTTCGAATATTTGCTTTTAAGTAGCCTGCTGCATATCATGTTTTTTTATACCAAAAAAAACTAGATCGATAATTACGAACAACAATTTGAGTAATTTTAGTTAAAAAGGGTAAACCATGGCTAGCATAATGTAGTAGCGAATTGAGGCAAACTCGATTTACTATGACTCCTGTCAAGATTGATTTGATTTAGATCCCTGTTCGGATTGCTTCCACTGGGTCTAAATTAGCGGCTGATATAGCGGGTAAAATTCCAGATATAAGCCCAATAAATGCGGCTAGGCTTGTTCCTAAAACTATATTGCCAAATCCTAAAACAAATTCAAAATCGAAGGCTTTTGTTAGTAGAATAGCGATAATCCAAACAAAGAATAATCCAATCAATCCTCCAATGAGCGACAGAATAATGGCTTCAAATAAAAACTGGAACAATATAAAACGGTTTTTGGCTCCCAATGATTTTTGAATTCCGATTAAATTGGTGCGTTCTTTTACCGAAACAAACATGATGTTGGCAATACCAAAACCACCAACTAATAAGGAAAATCCACTAATGATCCATCCCACGACATTCATTTGGCCAATAATTCCATCAATAAAATCGGTAAAACCTGAAAAAACATTGATGAAAAAATTGTCTATTTCGCCAGATTTCAGTCCACGAAGGGTTCTTAGTTTTTGAGTAATTTCTCCTTTGTAGGCTTCCATGTCAACTCCTTTCTCGGGTTTAAATATGATAACGTTGGTTAGGCCGTCATTGTTATCTCCAAAAAGTTGTCGTACAAAATTCACTGGAATAAAGGCAGAAGAGTCGTTGTCGTCAAAAATACCGGATCCTTTTTTCTTCAAAACTCCAATCACCGAAAAGCGCTTGCCGTACAAACGAACAGTTTTTCCAATGGGGTCGCTATCTTCGAAAAGTGACGTCGCTACTTCATTTCCCAAAACGATTACTGCGGCGGCGGAATTGGATTCAGATTCATTGTAAAAACGACCTTGCTCGAATTCTAATCCCTGAATATCGATAAATTCATGAGAAACCGGCACGATATTTACATCGCTTACTGTTTTGGATTCGTATTTGATAGCTTCTCTTTTGGTAAAAATTTGATACCCCATTTGGTCGGTATTAGTCATAGCTCCTTTCATATAAATGTACTCGTCGTACTTTACGTTTGGGAATTGCTCTCTTTTCCATAGCGGAATTTCGGTAGGTCCAAATGAAAACTTCATCAAATAAATCGTGTTTTTGTCTAATCCACTCAAATCTTTTGAAATTTTCCGGTCCAATGAATCGACCGCTGCCAAAACAGCTATGATAGAAAAAATACCAATGGTTACGCCTAATAGCGAAAGAAGTGTTCTTAATTTGTTGGCCAACAAGGCATTGGTGGCAAAGCGGAAACTCTCTTTTAACAATCGAAGATAAACCAGCATATTTTGATATTTGAATTAGAGAAAAACGTATAAAGCATCTGCAAAAACGCAAGTATACTTCTTTCATTGGTACGAATTTAATTAAAAATGTTACATGAATTCCCTAGATTTTATTTATAAAAATTGACTATTTTTGCACTTTCAAAAAAACTACTACACATGAGCACTACTAAACAAATACAATCGGCCTTAATCTCTGTTTTCTCAAAGGATGGATTAGAGCCAATTGTTAGAAAATTGCACGAACAAAATGTTGTTTTCTATTCGACAGGAGGTACAGAGGATTTTATTAAAAACTTAGGTATTCCCGTAATTCCTGTGGAGGATGTAACGTCATACCCATCTATTCTTGGGGGTAGAGTGAAGACTTTGCATCCAAAAGTTTTTGGTGGTATTTTAAATCGTCAGGACAATGAAAGTGATGTGCAGCAAATGCAGGAGTATAATATTCCGCAAATCGACTTAGTAATTGTTGATTTGTATCCTTTCGAAAAGACAGTTGCTTCTGGCGCTAGTGAAGCAGATATTATAGAGAAAATTGATATTGGAGGCATTTCGCTTATTCGTGCCGCTGCTAAAAACTTTAAAGATACGGTGATCGTTTCATCAATGGATCAATATGGATTGTTTTTGGATTTGATTTCAAGTCAAAACGGTGCAACCTCGTTAGAAGACAGAAAATTATTCGCTACCAAAGCGTTTCATGTTTCCTCTCACTACGATGGCGCTATTTTTAATTATTTTAATACCGACGAAACTATTTACAAAGCAAGCATAGCCGACGGTCAAGTACTGCGTTATGGAGAAAATCCACATCAAAAGGGATTTTTCTTTGGTGATTTCGAAGGGATGTTTCAAAAAGTGCACGGAAAAGAATTATCATACAACAATTTGCTTGATGTGGATGCCGCGGTAAATTTAATCAATGAGTTTAAAACCGACGGACCAACCTTTGCTATTTTGAAACACAATAACGCTTGTGGTTTGGCTACAAGAACTTCTATCAGCGAGGCATACAATGCTGCTTTGGCTTGCGATCCAACCTCTGCCTTTGGTGGCGTTTTGATTTCGAATACACCAATTGATGTTGCCACGGCTACTGAAATCAATAAATTGTTTTGTGAAGTGGTCATTGCTCCAGCATACGATGCAGAAGCTTTGGCTCTTTTACAAGAAAAGAAAAATAGAATTATTTTAATTCAAAATGAAGTAGCCTTGCCATCGAGACAAGTACGTACTTGTTTGAATGGATTATTGATTCAAGACCGAAATGATATTACCGATAAAGCTGCAGATTTAAAAACAGTGACGAACACTGCGCCAACTGCACAAGAAGTACAAGATTTGATTTTTGCCTCCAAAGTGTGCAAAAATACCAAGTCGAACACCATCGTATTTGCTAAAAACGGCACACTTATTGCTTCGGGTACAGGTCAAACTTCTAGAGTTGATGCCTTAATGCAAGCAATTGATAAAGCCAAAACTTTTGGATTTAGTCTGGAAGGAGCTTCCATGGCAAGCGATGCTTTTTTTCCTTTTCCGGATTGTGTGGAATTGGCCAAAAATGCAGGTATAACTGCTGTAATTCAGCCCGGAGGATCGATTAAGGATGCGTTAAGTATTACCTATTGCAACGAGAACAATCTTGCAATGGTATTTACGGGAACCCGTCATTTTAAACATTAATTTGTTTAACTTTGCTTTTTAATTTTTACAATACATAAAGAACGTATGGGATTTTTTGATTTCATGACCGAGGATATCGCGATAGACCTTGGTACCGCAAACACTTTGATCATTCATAACGATAAAGTAGTTATTGATAGTCCTTCTATTGTGGCTAGGGATAGGATATCAGGCAAGATTATTGCCGTGGGAAAAGAAGCCAACATGATGCAAGGGAAAACGCATGAAAATATAAAGACAATTAGACCTTTGAAAGATGGTGTAATTGCAGATTTTGATGCTTCAGAGAAAATGATAAGCATGTTCATCAAAAGCATTCCTGCACTTAATAAAAAAATGTTTACACCTGCCTTACGCATGATCGTTTGTATTCCTTCCGGGATTACTGAGGTTGAAATGCGTGCGGTAAAAGAGTCTTGTGAGCGTGTAAACGGCAAAGAAGTATACTTAATTCATGAGCCTATGGCAGCAGCTATCGGTATTGGTATCGATATCATGCAGCCAAAAGGGAATATGATTGTCGATATTGGTGGTGGTACAACCGAAATTGCAGTAATTGCTTTGGGTGGAATTGTATGCGACAAATCGGTTAAAATTGCAGGTGACGTGTTTACCAATGACATCGTTTACTACATGCGTACACAGCACAATTTATTTGTGGGAGAAAGTACCGCTGAAAAAATCAAAATTCAAATTGGTGCCGCTGTTGAGGATTTAGAAACGCCTCCAGAAGACATGGAAGTACAAGGGCGTGATTTATTGACAGGAAAACCAAAACAAGTTGAAGTTTCTTATCGTGAAATCGCAAAAGCATTAGACAAATCCATTCAGCGTATTGAAGATGCTGTTATGGAAACGCTTTCGCAAACTCCACCAGAATTGGCCGCTGATATCTATAACACAGGGATTTATCTAGCCGGTGGTGGGTCAATGTTAAGAGGTTTGGATAAAAGAATTTCTCAAAAAACTGATTTACCAGTTTATATCGCTGAAGATCCTTTACGAGCAGTGGTTCGTGGTACTGGCATGGCATTAAAAAACATCACCAAGTTTAAAAGCATTTTGATTAAATAAGTTTTTGAGCTTTGTTTTTACTTAATTTTCGCTTCTATCCACTTAATTTTTTTATTACAAAATGCAGCAGATATTTAATTTTATTACAAGAAATGGTTATCGAATACTGTTCTTGCTGCTTTTAGGGGTTTCATTAACACTTACTGTTCAATTTCATTCTTTTCATAGAAGTAAAATTATAAGTTCGGCCAATGTAATCAGTGGAAACGTATATCAAGAAGTTAATAATGCCAAAGAATATCTTAACCTGAAAAATGAGAACGATGAACTAGCGCTTGAAAACGCGATGTTGCGAAGCCTACTTTTTCAGGTTAAAGATTCTACATTCATGGCCAATTTAGATACCATTAAAGGCGTGAAGCCCTCAGATATTGTTGTGGCCAAAATCATCAAAAACTCCTATGATGTTTATGAAAATTACCTTACGATTAACGCGGGCGAAAAAGAGGGCGTAAAACCTGATATGGGAGTTATCAATAGCAAAGGAATTGTCGGGATTATTGACGATACTTCTGAAAATTATGCTACCGTAGCTAGTATATTAAATAAAAAATCAAGGATTAATGCTAAAATAAAAAAATCCAATCATTTTGGATCTTTGGTGTGGAACGGAAAAAGTACCGGTTTTGTTCAGTTAATTGATGTGCCAAGGCTCGCTGCCATTCGCAAGGGCGATACGGTAGTTACCGGTGGACAATCTGTAATATTTCCCGAAAACATTAACATAGGTACAATACATAGAATCTTTCGAGATAAAGATAACCAAACAAATTTCTATACTCTAGAAATCAAATTGTTTAACGATATGACTAATTTAGGTCATGTTTATATCCTAAAAAATAAGGGCAGCCAAGAAATGAAGACACTAGAAAACCAGCGAAAAAAGGATGAATAGTACGCTAATTGTAAATATTTTTCGTTTCATATTATTATTAGCTGTACAAATTATTGTATTTAATAATATGAATTTCTATGGTTACATTAGTCCGTTCCCGTACATTCTTTTTATTATTTTGTATCCAGTAAACGGAAATAGAACAGCTTTGTTGCTCTCAAGTTTTTTACTGGGCTTACTGCTAGACATGTTCTCCAATTCAGGTGGAGTGCACGCTACTTCTTGCTTGGTTTTGGCCTATATTAGACCTTTGATTTTTAAATTTTCTTTCGGTTTAAGTTATGAATACCAGACCGTAAAACTGAATGACGTGCTTACTCCAGAGCGTTTTTCCTTTTTGTTTATAGCTATTGTAATTCATCATTTGATCTTATTTACGCTAGAGGCCTTTGAGTTTAGTTTCATTTTGGATGTGCTGTTGCGCACCTTTCTAAGCGCTATTTTTACCCTTTTGTTATCAATTATCATCATCTATCTTATTAAGCCAAATAAACGATGAGAAAAATATTATTGCCTACCATGATCTTGATAGCCGCTATTTTGCTGTTGAGTCGAATATTTTACCTCCAAATTATTGATGATTCTTTTAAATTAAAATCTGAAAACAACGCAATTAAGATAAAATATGATTATCCCGAGCGTGGGTATGTTTATGATCGAACCGGAGAACTTTTGGTGGCGAATCAAGCTTCCTACGATATTATGGTTATTCCAAGAGAAGTTAAAAAGCTTGATACTACCGAATTTTGCCAACTTTTAAATATCACCAAAGAGGATTTTATTAAAAACATTGAGAAGGCAAAAATTTATAGTCCAAGGTTACCCTCGGTTTTTTTGGCACAATTAAATAAACTAGAATTTGCTGCTTTTCAAGAAAAAATTCGAAATTATGAAGGTTTCTATTTTCAAAAACGTTCTTTAAGAGCCTATGAAGTAGATTATGGCGCCAATATTTTTGGATTTATTACGCAGGTAAACGATAATATCATTGCAAAAAATCCGTACTACAAAAGTGGCGATTTGATCGGTAGACAAGGCGTTGAAGAGAGTTACGAGGATATATTAAGAGGCGTAAAAGGGGTTACTTATATTCAAAAAGACAAATACAACCGTGAAATTGGTTCTTATAAAGAAGGTCGTTTTGATACCACAGCGGTTCCCGGAAAAGATATTACGTTGACTATTGATGCCGAGATTCAAAAGTATGGCGAACAGTTAATGGTGAATAAACGTGGGGGAATTGTTGCAATTGAACCGCAAACGGGCGAGATTTTGGCCCTAATTACTGCGCCGTCTTATGATCCAGGAATTTTGGTAGGTAGACAGCGATCCAAGAATTACACCAAATTATATCATGATTCTATTGCTAAACCTTTATACGATAGAGGCTTGTTGGCTGAGTATCCGCCAGGATCTCCCTTCAAAATTTTAACTGGATTGGTGGCGCTGCAAGAAAATGTTATTGATCAAAATACAGCCGTGGCTTGTAATCATGGTTTTAGTTTTGCTCGAGGGCGCTTTATGCGTTGTCACTGCCGCGGAGGTATGTTGCAGTTACATCGTGGGATTTATGAATCTTGTAACTC
>JBOFUD010000372.1:0-7218 GCA_051652385.1 Flavobacterium sp. | reverse complement strand
CTTCTACCTCGTGATATTCGTCTTTTCTTCCAGTTACACGTTGTATTTCACCTCCAAACATCCAAACAGTAGTGTTACCACAACATCCAGGAGTAGTACATTCTCGGTGAGCATTGTAGGGTTTATTAAACCAAACTCTTGATTTGAATCGGAACGTTTTATCGGTTAATGCACCAACTGGACAAACATCAATCATATTTCCAGAAAATTCATTGTCTATCGCCTTTGAAATGCAAGTAGAAATATTTGAATGATCTCCGCGGTCTAGCACACCATGAACACGGTTATCAGTCAACTGATCTGCTACTTGTACACATCTTTGGCATAAAATACAGCGATTCATGTGAAGTTGAATATTTGGACCAATATTTTCTGGTTCAAAAGTTCGCTTCTCTTCTATAAAGCGCGTTTGCGATTTTCCATGTTCAAAACTTAAATTTTGTAAATCGCATTCTCCTGCTTGGTCACAAACAGGACAATCTAATGGATGGTTGATAAGCAAAAATTCAGTAACTGCTTTTCTAGCTTCAGTTACTCTTTCAGAAGATTTACTGTTTACTTCCATGCCGTCCATGCAGCCTGTTACACAAGAAGCCATTAATTTTGGCATAGGTCTTGGGTCAGCTTCACTTCCTTTGGCTACTTCTACTAAACAGCATCGGCACTTACCGCCGCTTCCTTTTAATTTCGAATAATAACACATCGCTGGCGGAACTACATCACCACCAATCATACGAGCGGCTTGTAGGATCGTTGTTCCTGGTTCTACTTCTATCGACTGACCGTCTATTGTTACTTTCATTTTTTTGGGTCTTAGTGTCAAAAAAAAATATTTTTGACTTTTAACTTTAACTATACAGTTACTTTACCAACTAAGTGCTTCACTTGTTCGAAAGGTTCGGCAACAAAATGCTCTCTGTTTTTTATTTTTTCTGGAAAACGAATATGGTATTCAAACTCATCTCTAAAATGACGAATGGCTGCAGCCACCGGCCAAGAAGCAGCATCGCCTAATGGACAAATGGTGTTTCCTTCGATTTTGCTTTGAATACTTAATAACAAATCAATGTCTTCCTCTCGACCGTGTCCATTTTCAATGCGGTGCAAAACTTTTTCCAACCAACCGGTTCCCTCGCGACATGGGGTACATTGACCACAACTTTCGTGGTGGTAGAAACGCGAAAAATTCCAAGTATTTCTTACGATACAGCTTGTGTCATTGTACACGATAAAACCTCCTGAACCCAGCATAGACCCTGTGGCAAAACCACCATCACTCAACGACTCATAGGTCATCAATCTGTCTTCACCTGCGGCGGTCTTGTAAATTAAGTTGGCCGGTAAAATGGGCACTGAACTTCCTCCTGGAACAAAGGCTTTCAAAGGACGATCAGAACTCATTCCTCCCAAATATTGGTCAGAATTCATAAATTCATAGACGCTTAGTCCCATTTCAATTTCATAAACACCCGGATTTTTGATATGCCCTGAAGCCGAAATTAATTTGGTTCCTGTAGATCTTCCTACACCAATTTTAGCATAATCCGCTCCTGAATTATTAACAATCCAAGGTACGGCAGCAATAGTTTCTACATTGTTTACAACGGTTGGATTGGCCCAAAGTCCAGAAACAGCTGGAAACGGTGGTTTAATACGAGGATTACCACGTTTCCCCTCTAAGGATTCTATAAGAGCAGTTTCTTCTCCACAAATGTAAGCTCCTGCGCCACAATGAACGTAAAGCTCTAAATCATAGCCAGATCCTAATATATTTTTCCCAAGCCATCCTGCGGCTTTAGCCTCTGCGATGGCTCTTTCTAAAATTTTATAAACCCACATGTATTCGCCACGAATATAAATGTAGGAACGATTGGCCCCAAGGGCGTAACTTGAGGTAATCATTCCTTCTATCAATAAATGAGGAATGTACTCCATTAAGAAACGATCTTTGAATGTACCTGGCTCAGATTCATCGGCATTGCACACTAAATGACGAGGTTTTCCAGATTTTTTATCAATGAAACTCCATTTCATTCCAGCTGGAAATCCTGCACCACCACGACCTCTTAAGCCCGAAGTTTTCACTTCTTCAACTACTTCATCTGGCGTCAATGTTTTTAGTGCCTTTTCTACCGACGCGTATCCACCGTTGGCACGATACACATCGTAGGTTTTTATCCCTGGAACATTGATTTTGTCTAATAATATTTTTTGTGACATGTTATTTATCGTGTAAAAGTATTATATCGTTTTTGCAATCGTCAATCAATTTGTCTATTTTCTCTTCCGTCAAATGTTCCTGATAGAAATCACCTAACTGCATCATTGGTGCATAACCACAAGCACCCAAACATTCCACACCACGAACTTCAAATAATCCATCAGTAGTAGGCTCACCAACAGAAACCCCAAGCTTTTCGCAGGTATAATCCATTAAGTTTTCTACACCGTTCAAACAACAAGGAGAGGTTTGACAAAACTCGAACATATATTTTCCAACGGGCCTTTGGTTAAACATCGTATAAAAGGAAACCACTTCGTACACCTCGATTGGCTTAATCATTAAAATTTTGGCAACTTTATCCATCAATTCAATGCTTAACCAGTTGTCATGAGCATCCTGAACTTCGTGTAAAACAGGCAACAATGCTGATTTTCGCTTATCTTCAGGGTAGTGGCTGATCAATTCATTGATGCGCTCCATCAATGCTTCGGTCATGTTTATTTCTTGTTGATAATGTTTTCTTTCCATTTTTATAATTTTTGCCGCTTAGGCTCAAAGTCATCAATATTTTTTACATCTAAAATAAAAAAACAGCATTTTAGCTTCACAGTTTCCTTAAGCGTCTAATTCACCAGCAATTACATTCAAACTTGACAAAATTACGATAGCATCAGATAGCATTGATCCCTTAATCATATCAGGATAAGCTTGGTAATAAATAAAACAGGGTCTACGGAAATGCAAACGATACGGTGTTCGGCTACCGTCAGAAATCAAATAAAATCCAATTTCTCCATTAGCACCTTCCACCGGATGATATACCTCGCCAACAGGTACAGGAATTTCGCCCATTACGATCTTGAAATGATATATCAAAGATTCCATAGTGGTGTACACATCTTCTTTCGGAGGCAAAAAATATTCTGGAACATCGGCATGATAGTCATTTCCAGCAGGCATTTTAGCCAACGCTTGTCTGATGATGCTTAAACTTTCCCAAACTTCTGCATTACGAACGCAAAAACGATCGTAAGTATCTCCAGATTTTCCTACAGGCACAATAAAATCAAAATCTTCGTAAGAACTGTATGGTTGCGCTACACGCACATCATAATCTACACCAGCTGCACGCAGGTTAGGTCCTGTAAAGCCATAAGCCAAAGCTTTTTCAACAGTTATTGGACCTACATTTACTGTTCTGTCAATAAAAATTCTATTTCTTTCGAATAAGTTTTCGAATTCTTTCCAAGCCACAGGAAAATCTTTAAGGAAAGTATCTAGTAATTCGAATGCTTTTGGTGACCAATCTTTTTCAAAACCACCAATTCGGCCCATATTAGTGGTTAAACGGGCTCCACAAATTTCTTCATAGATTTCGTATACTTTTTCTCTAAATTGAAAAACATATAAAAATCCCGTGTAAGCGCCTGTATCAACTCCTAAAATAGAGTTGCAAATCAGGTGATCTGTAATCCTCGCCAACTCCATCACAATGACGCGAAGGTATTGGGCTCTTTTTGGAACCTCAACGCCTAAAAGTTTTTCTAATGTCATCCACCATCCCATGTTATTGATAGGAGAAGAGCAATAGTTCATGCGATCTGTCAAGGGAGTAATTTGGTAAAACGGACGGTTTTCGGCAATTTTTTCAAAAGCCCTATGGATATACCCAATAGTAGGCTCAGCTTCGAGAATTTTCTCTCCATCCATTAACAAGATGTTTTGAAAAATACCGTGCGTTGCTGGGTGAGTAGGTCCTAAGTTTAAGATCGAAAGCTCACTTCCGTCTTCGTTATGACGCTCTTTAATGATCTTAGCATAACGATGCTCTGGTGGTAATAATAGTTCTGACATTTATTTAATGTGAAAAATTATATGATTGTTTTTTAGCTATTAGAAGGTGTTCTTCCGAAGAATCTGTCATCCTTATCGGTCCTACCGCCATCTTCCATTGGAAATTCTTTTCGCATTGGAAAAGACACCATTTCATCCATATTCAAAATACGTTTCAATTGTGGATGACCGATAAAGTTTATGCCGAAGAAATCATAAGTTTCACGTTCCATCCAATTTGCGCAAAGAAATATATTTGCAATGGATTTTACTTCTGGATTATCTCCGTTCAAAAACGTTTTGATCCGGATTCGTTTGTTTTCATACCAATTGTGCATGTGATAAACCACTACAAACTGTCTTTCTGTTTCGCTATCGGGATAATGCACCCCGCACAAATCGGTTAAAAAGTGAAAACGCAATTGCGGATCGTTCTTTAAAAAAAGAACCACAGCAGTAATAACATCTGCTGAGACTTCAAAAGAAAAAATATCTTTATCTTGATCAAATTGAAAAACTGCAGTACCAAAAGCGGCCACTAATTTTTCTTGTATTTCGGTTGTTTCTAACGCCATCTTTTATTTGATATTATAAGAAGCTAATAATTCTTGATATTCAGGTGAGCTTCGTCTTCTAACCGATTCGTTTTTCACAATTTCTTGCAATTTCATAACACCATCCACAATTTGCTCAGGTCTTGGAGGACATCCTGGCACATACACGTCAACTGGAATAACTTTGTCAATTCCTTGTAGCACAGAATACGTGTCAAAAATACCGCCCGATGAAGCACATGCGCCTACTGCGATAACCCATCTAGGCTCGGCCATTTGCTCGTAAACCTGACGCAATATTGGACCCATTTTTTTTGAAATAGTCCCCATCACCATAAGCATGTCAGCTTGTCTGGGAGAGAAACTAACTCTCTCAGATCCGAAACGTGCCAAATCATAATGAGAAGCCATGGTTGCCATAAATTCGATGCCACAACAAGATGTTGCAAACGGCAATGGCCACAAAGAATTAGCTCTGGCTAAGCCCACAACGTCATTTAATTTCGTTGCAAAAAAACCTTCACCAACAACTCCTTCTGGAGGAGCGACCATTTTTGTATTAGAATCTGTCATAATTGATATAGTGTTCGATTTCTATTTTCTTTAACCTATTCCCACTCAAGGGCTTTTTTCTTGATGATGTAGAAAAAACCAACTAGTAACAAGAGCATAAAAATAACCATTTTTATCATACCCTCTATGCCTAACTCCTTGAAATTGATTGCCCAAGGATACAAAAAGATCACTTCGATATCAAACAACACAAACAAAATAGCCACAACGAAATATTTCACTGAGAACGGGATTCGTGCGTTTCCGACGGACTCAATACCGCATTCGAAGTTTTTATTTTTGTTTACTGAGTTGCGTTTCGGGCCTAATTTTCCAGAAATAAAAATGATTCCAGCCACAAAAGCAATCACGATTATTAACTGAATAAGAATAGGAATAAAATTGATTTGTTCGGTTTGCATAGTAGTTTTTTTTTCTTGCTTTAACGAACCGCAAAGATAGGTTGCAAGGATGTAAAACACAAGCTAAAAACTTTTTTTCAGTTATAAACGTTTGTTAATCCCTCTTAATTTTTATTGATTATAAATAATCAAACAAAATTCATCGATCGAAAAGACTAAAACAAAAAAAAGTGCCTCGAATTACTTCGAAGCACTTTTAATTTTTGTAAAAAATACTGTTATATTTTTTAGCTTAAAGAACTACAACTTGTGCAGCAACTTTACCTTTTCTTCCTTCTTCTTCTTCATAGCTTACTCTGTCACCTTCGCGTAATTCTTCCGCTTTGATTCCTGATGCATGAACAAAAATGTCTTTTCCTGTTTCTTCGTCTGTAATGAATCCGTAACCTTTTGACTCATTGAAAAATTTAACTGTACCTGTACGCATTGTAATAGTAATAATAATTTATAATGGACAAATGTAAACTATAATATCATACAAAATAGATTCGTACTGTATTTTTTTTTCAAAAATATTGATTTACAGACTAATTAGCCTTTATTTTGCCCCTAACTGAATGTGCAATTCCTTCAATTGCGCCTCGTCAATAGTAGAAGGCGCATCAATCATTACGTCGCGACCGGAATTATTTTTTGGGAAAGCAATGAAATCACGAATGGTTTCTTGACCTCCTAAAATCGCCACCAATCGATCTAATCCAAAAGCTAAACCACCATGAGGAGGCGCTCCAAATTGAAAAGCATCCATCAAAAATCCAAATTGTTCTTTAGCTTGTTCCTCGGAAAACCCAAGGTATTTAAACATTAATTGTTGGGTTGCCTTGTCATGAATTCGGATAGACCCACCTCCAATTTCATTTCCATTTAGAACCATATCATAGGCATTGGCTCTTACTTTTCCTGGATTGGTTTCCAACAAATGCATATCCTCGGGCTTCGGCGAAGTAAAGGGGTGGTGCATGGCATGGTAGCGACCGCTTTCATCATCAAATTCTAATAATGGAAAATCAACCACCCATAATGGGGCAAACACCGCAGGGTTTCTTAATCCCAAACGTGTGGCCAATTCCATTCGCAAAGCACTAAGTTGCGCGCGTGTTTTGTCTGCAGGTCCTGAAAGTACAAAAATCATATCCCCGGGTTTTGCTCCGGTAGATTTGGCCCAATTCCCCAAATCTTCTTGATCATAAAATTTATCGACCGATGATTTGTAAGATCCATCTTCATTACATTTAGCATACACCATTCCACTGGCTCCCACTTGTGGCCTTTTGACCCATTCAATCAAAGCGTCAATTTCTTTACGAGTATAATTTCCAGCACCTGGAACGGCAATTCCAACCACTAGCTCCGCAGCATTAAAAACTGAAAATTCTTTATGCTGTGCAAAGTCGTTCAATTCACCAAATTCCATTCCGAATCGAATATCCGGCTTATCATTACCATACGTTTTCATGGCATGATCGTAAGTCATTCTTGGAAACCTCTCTACTTCGATGCCTTTTAATTCTTTTAATAAATGACGCGTCAATCCCTCAAAAATATTCAAAATATCTTCTTGCTCGACAAAAGCCATTTCACAATCAATTTGTGTAAATTCAGGCTGTCTATCGGCACGCAAATCTTCGTCACG
>JBOFUD010000371.1:0-8568 GCA_051652385.1 Flavobacterium sp. | reverse complement strand
TTTTCAATATTATTAGAGGAGAAAAAAAGGCGTATTAAAGTATTTTTTCTGTGATCATTTTTTTGATTTGTTGCTCTAAATCAAACTCTTTTTGAGCCGTTTGATACACTGTTCTTTTCATTTGCTGAATTTTAATTTTCCCAGTACTCGAAATGTCGCACAACGCTTCATTTAAACTTTCAAAATCACCTACATCCGCTACCCAACCCAACTGGTTTTCGCGTACAATGGCTTCCCCTTCGCCACCGCCAAAGTAAAGCATTGGGAATCCCAGAGATCCGTATTCGAATATTTTAGATGGGACAGAACCGTAAATTCTGGTTTGTAAAGGGATGACTGCAATATCAAAACTAGCGATTTTTTCATGCAAAATGTGGCGCTCTAACATCCCATGAAAAATTATTTTTTTTAACGGATTGTTCTCAATATATGTTTCAATTTCCGTTTTCTCAGCTCCGTCACCAAAAATATGTAATTCCATATGCAATCCACTCAGCTTTATTTTCTGACACAATTCATAAACGCCTTGTGCAACACCCAAAAGCCCTGCATAAAATAACTTAATTGGTTCGTTTAAATTGGAAGTAATTTTAATTTCTTTTATTTGATGATCAGGAAAATTACGATATAAATAGCATTTTTTTTCTGGATATTGTTGGTGTATATGCGAAATTATCTCGTTGGATTGCCCCAATATCAGTGTCGCTTTTGAATAGATAAACCGTTCAAAAAGCAAAGAAATTTTATGCGAAAAACCTCCTTCTTTTATCGCTTTTAATTCAATAGCAGCAGTTGGCCATAAATCGGAAACATTTAATAGGATTGTTTTTCGAGTAATCCAAAGTGCTAAAACCGCCACAAAGGATAACAAAAGCGGAGGCGATTGCACGATGACCTTTTGAGGTGTTTTTTTGAACAGTAAAGTACAAAAAAGCATGGTCGAAAAAGACAAAACCGAAAGCGTTCGTTTAAAGATGTTTTTGCTAACACTCGGATAAATCCAAAGACGTTTCACTGCAATATTTTGCCGATTTTCTACAACGGTAAACCTTCCTTTATATTCAGGAAACAGCGCACCTTTTGGGTAATTTCCTAACGGACAAAGTACGGAAACAGCATAATTATTTTGATGTAATTTCAACGCCAATTGTTCAATTCTATTGGCTGCTGCTCCTTTCTCTGGCGGATAATAATTGGATATGATTAGAATGTCTTTCATTATTTTTGGATCAAAATAGAAAGGATTCGTTCGGAGGCTTTTCCGTCCCAAAGATCCGGAATTCCAACCGCTTTTTTAGTAGTACTATCTGGGTTTAAAAAAGCTTCAAAGTGTTTTTCTAAATTTTCTATCGATGTTCCTACCAAAGTGTTGGTTCCAACGCTTTGGGTCTCGGGCCGTTCGGTAGTGTTGCGCATCGTAAAACAAGGAATGCCTAAAACGGTTGTTTCTTCTGAAATGCCTCCTGAATCGGTAATTACGGCAAAGCTATTTTTAATGAGAAACATGAAATTTAAATAACCTTGTGGCTCCACCATAAGGATGTTTTTCAAATTTAAATTTATTTCTCCCAAAATAGCCTTGGTTCTAGGATGAATAGGGAAAACTACTTTTTTGTCACCAGCCATTTTATCAATGCCCAAAAGTAATTGTACCAGCGATTGTTCTTCATCCACATTTGAGGGACGGTGTAGGGTAAGAATGATATAATTTCCAGTTTCTAAATAAAATTGCTTCCAAAAAACGGGCTCTGCTATTCGATGTAAATTTTGGTACAAAGTATCTATCATCACGTTGCCAACGAAATGTACTTGTGCTGTATCGACTCCTTTTTTTAACAAATTTTCGGATGCTGAGGTCGAGGTAGTAAAGTAATAATCCGTAATGCTATCGGTTACGATTCGGTTGATTTCTTCGGGCATGGTCATGTCTCCGGAACGAATTCCGGCTTCAACATGTGCCACTTTTATGTTTTGTTTTTTGGCAACAATCGCGCACGCCATTGTCGAATTGACATCGCCCACCACCAAAACCAAATCGCAAGGGTTGGCCACAACTTCTTTCTCAAAAGCGATCATAATAGCCGCGGTTTGTTCGGCTTGTGATCCGCTTTTTACTTCCAAATTAGCAGCTGGTTTAGGAATATGTAGTTCTTCAAAAAAAGTTGCACTTAGGTTTTTATCATAATGTTGCCCGGTATGAATGAGGCGATAGCTAATGTTGAATCCTTCAGTTTGTTTTTTTTCAATGGCTTTGATAATTGGGGCAATTTTGATAAAGTTGGGTCTTGCCCCGGCAATTATGGTGATTTTCATTTTTTCATTTTTTATACCCAAGGGTTGTTCTTGGGTTTTCGTTCTGCTTTGGTCTGCCAATTCATCCAACTACGAGAAAACTAGCTCAAAATTCTTGTCGTGATTTCTAATTTTTTGCTGAATTTTCAGGATGTCAATTTTTAATGCTGTGGTGTCCAAAAGCATTTGTCTGACTTTTGTAACTATGCGCATAATTTGGATATTTACCGGAATGGCTTTATCGCTTATTTCAACATCGAAACAAACTGTTTCAGTTTCCCACGGGGGCTGCGTTCGAGTTTTTCTTTTCGAATGAAAGTAAAAATTAAGTCTTTTTCTAAATACAAGGCAATCGCACGTTCAATTTTTTGAATTTGTGTTGCGGTTAATGCTGTTTGGCTTGTGTATTCAATTTCAAAGGTATCGATTTTAGTTTGTTTGATGATAAATTCTTTGACATTGCCGTCGTCTTCTATGATACTTTTGGTGACGTAATAAAAGGTCAATCCAGGCGATTTTTTGCCACTAGGCAGCTGCGCCACATCATTGGTTCGTCCAATTAATTGTTTCAGAATTGGTTTTTTTGCCGTGCTTTTTTCGTCCAAAACACCAAGATCACCCAAGTCATATCGAATAAAAGGATGTGCTTTATTGAATAGAGAAGTAATCACAATGCGACCTGGAGTGCCGTTAGGAACCGTTTGATGGTTTTCGTCCAAAATTTCTACAAACAAGGTTTCTGCGTTGATTTGCCATTCGCCGTTTGGATTTTCAAAGGCAATCAAATCCAACTCCGAAGCCCCGTATTCATTGACAATAGGAATGCCAAATTGTTTTTCTAATAGGGTTCTGTCTTCTGGGAAAAGCATTTCGGAAGTAACTACACAAACTTTCAACGTTGGGCAAATCGTTTTTAAAACCTTATTTTTCTGCTGCAAATATTTAGCAAACAAAACAATCGACGAAGTATAGCCATTGATGTAATCAAATTTTTTGGATTCGAATTCTTTCAAAAAACCTTCTAAAACGCTGTCCGACAAATCAAAAATAGGAAAGCGATACCGGTGACTCAAAAAGTCTTTGAGCCGTTCTTTTCGGTACCCTAAAAAATCCATTGGAATGCCGTAAAATCGGGCTTGGTAGGATGAATTGAAATCGATACCATGCCAATTAAATCGAGCACCATTTGACGCCCATGTAAGCGCATGGCAAAATTTATCTTTGGCAAAAACAAAAGGAGTTCCGCTAGAGCCGGAAGTTTTATTGATATATACATTTTTAGTCGTATAGCCTTTCGACAAACGTTCTGCTAATGGTTTTTGAAGATGTTGTTTGTTTAAAACAGGTAAATCTTCCCAGGTTTTACTAGTAGTGGTACCTACTAATTCTTTATAAAAAGGATTGTTTTGTAAATGAAAATTTACTATTTCCATTTTCTTTTGTTCCAGAAATTGGCCGTATTCTTCGGCTGGAATAGCCAAAACATGATGCAATTCAGCCTTGGCTTCTTTCATTGGCAAACCACTTAGCCGAAGGGATAAATCGAAAAGACGAAACATGGAATAAAATTTCATCAAAAATAAGGTATCTAATTTTTGATTGGAAGGGATATTTGAACTTTTTACAATTAAATTATTATTTACGTTTAAAAGCAATTATTTTTGCACCACTTCTTCCATAGAAGAAAACAACACAATAAAGAACTACAATATGAATATTTTACTATTAGGATCAGGCGGGAGGGAACATGCTTTTGCTTGGAAAATGACTCAAAGTTCTCTTTGTGACACCCTTTTTGTTGCTCCTGGAAACGCAGGAACTGCGGCTATTGCTACCAATTTGGCTTGTAGCGCCACAGATTTTGAGGCGATAAAAGCAGCGGTACTGAAAGAAAATATCGAAATGGTAATTGTCGGGCCAGAAGATCCGTTAGTAAAAGGGATTTACGATTTCTTTTTGAATGATACGCAACTTCAGCATATTCCCGTTATTGGACCCTCTAAATTAGGAGCACAACTAGAAGGAAGTAAAGAATTTGCCAAGGAATTCATGATCAAGCACCAAGTTCCCACGGCGGCTTATGATAGTTTTACAGCTGAAACAGTTGAAAAAGGATGCGAGTTTTTGGCGACGCTACAACCGCCTTACGTTTTAAAAGCCGACGGGTTGGCCGCTGGAAAAGGCGTTTTGATCATTCAGGATTTAGCCGAAGCACAAGACGAATTACGCAACATGTTGGTAGGCCAAAAGTTTGGTGCTGCGAGTTCAAAAGTAGTGATCGAGGAATTTTTAGACGGTATAGAATTGAGCTGTTTTGTGTTGACAGATGGCAAAAGTTATAAAATTTTGCCTACAGCCAAAGATTACAAACGCATAGGCGAAGGCGATACGGGATTGAATACGGGCGGAATGGGAGCCGTTTCTCCAGTACCTTATGTAGATGCGATTTTGATGGAAAAAATTGAAACGCGTATCGTACAACCCACTATTGCTGGTTTGCAAAAAGATGGTATTCCGTATAAAGGGTTTGTGTTTATCGGTTTGATTAACGTCAACAACGAACCTATTGTGATCGAGTATAACGTTCGCATGGGGGATCCTGAAACTGAGGTAGTGGTGCCGCGTTTAAAATCAGATTTGGTGGAGTTGTTTTTGGCTGTGGCCAATGAAAAGCTTGCCGATTTCACTTTGGAAATTGATGAAAGAAGTGCTACAACAGTAATGTTAGTTTCCGGAGGCTATCCAGAAGATTTCGAGAAAGGGAAAGTGATTTCAGGATTGGAAAACGTTGAAAATTCTATTGTTTTTCACGCAGGAACCAAGTTAGAAAATGGAAACGTTTTGACCAATGGCGGGCGAGTGATGGCGATCACTTCTTACGGAGAGACTTTTCAAGAAGCTTTAGATCAATCGTATGAAAATGTCAGCAAAATCCAATTCGAAAAAATGAATTACCGAAAAGACATCGGATTCGATTTGGTGTAATGGATACATACAAGAAAGCCCAGTAGTTTGAATAATCGCAACTACTGGGCATTTTTATTTTAAATCAAAAAAACGAAGGTTTACTTTAAAAAGGAGTGTGCAGTGGTATCTTGATTTTCAGTTCCTGCATCATCAAAAAGTTGCAATTGTTTGATCCAATAAACAATAGCGCTAGCACATATTATCATAAAAACCCAGTTGATTGTGTTTGCACCAAACCAAGAAACTAGCTCTAAATTGCGCAACCAATCTAATGGTTTGAATAAAATGTCTACAAATAAAAACTGGATGGCCTCGAAAAATGCTTTCATAATTGTATAAAAATTAGTAATGTATTTTGGTTTTGTTGGTCTGAAAGAAACCATAGATTCAAAGATATCTAATATTCTTTGGTCGCTAGCGTCTTTCCTTTTTTAAACATGTATTATATTTACAGTCACAAAAGTATAAAATATCCTTATGATTACAAGTGTTTTTAAAAAATCTACACCATTAAATTATTCTTTAGTAGCAATTTTGTTGTTGTGCTTCTTTTTGTTATCCCAGTTTCATGAATTGATGGGGTTGAGTTCCTTATTTTTGATCGGACAAAAAGCAGTTGTTTTTCTGCTTTTGGTTGGAACACTTTTTATTACCAATTTTGTTTGTAAAAAAAACGGACTCAGTAAAGACAGTACCTATACGGTGTTTTTTTTCTTTTTGTTCCTGCTTTTTTTTCCTTCTTTGTTCGATAATTTAAAGCTGATCGTGGTTAATTTATTTTTGCTTTTGGCGCTTCGGCGCTTGCTTTCCTTGCAATCCTTAAAAGCAGCTAAGGAAAAAATATTTGATGCTTCACTCTGGATTTTAGTAGCCTCTATACTGCAACCGTGGTGTATTTTGTTTATGGTGTTGGTATTTATATCAATACTTTTTCATGTTTCAAATGATTATAGAAATTGGTTTTTACCTTTTATAGCCTTGTTGGCAGTGGGTATTGGTCTTGCCGTTTTTTTGACTTTTGAAACAGCGACTGTACAATATTTTTGGCTTGACCAACTGTATATAGCTCCTTCACTGGATTATTTTACTAACGATTATCAAAATTGGGCCTTTGCCATTTTTGTTACTATGGCGCTTTTTTTTCTAATCATCATGTTCCTTTCCTATGATAGTCGACCACAATTGCTGCATAGTTCCTACAAAAAAATAATTGCTTTTTTTATAATTGCCCTAGCTGTTTTCTTTGTTTCACCTGACAAAAGCAACGATTTACTCTTGTTTACCTTTGCTCCTCTGGCTATAATGGCCAACAATGCTTTGGAAGTGTATCAGGAAAAAATAAAGCAAGAATTGATTTTGGGCGTCTTAATCGTATGTAGTTTATTTACGTTTTTTTCTCAATTATAGCTTAACACCGTAGGCCAAATCTCCGGCATCTCCCAGTCCGGGAACGATATAACTTTTTTCGTTTAATTTTTCGTCTACAGCTCCAATCCATAGGTGGCAGGTATTGGGCAAGTGTTGTTCTAAATATGCGATTCCTTCTGGGGCTGCAATAACAACGGCAATATGAACCGATGTAGGGTTCTTTTGTTCTAATATTTTTTTGTAAACAGCCACGATCGATTGTCCAGTGGCTAACATCGGGTCGACCAACAAAACGTTTTTTTGGTCCACCTCGGCTATGGCCTGATACTCCACTAAGATTTCAAAGTACTCGTCTTGGTTAGGATGATGGCGATAGGCAGAAATAAAACCATTTTCGGCTCCATCAAAACAGTTTAAAAAACCATTATGCAAAGTCAATCCAGCGCGAAGGATCGAACAAACCACTATAGGATCTTTGATTTTGGTAGTGGCTTTGGTTCCTAATGGAGTCGGAATGTCGACTGATTCGTAAGGTAAAATTTTGCTTATTTCGTACCCCATAATTTCCCCAATGCGCTCAATATTACGGCGAAAACGCATACTGTCTTTTTGAACATCAATATGTCGAATTTCTGCTAAAAAGTGATTCATCACACTGTTCGATTCCGATAAATTATGAATTTGCATGAGAAGTGAATTTGAAATTTAATTTTTCTGAAAATTTTAATGCCATAAAAGTATAAAAAGTATCTTTGTCTTTTAATAAATATAAATGATATGTTTTCAAAATTAGCCTATTCTGTGTTTGAACAAAGCATCAAAGAGTATCATGTTCATGATAATGTAGACCAACCCATCAATAACCCGTACCCCAAAGAACAATTTGAGCATTTACTATATTTAAAAAATTGGATTGATACCGTGCAATGGCATTATGAAGATATTATTCGTGATCCGAATATTGATCCTGTTGCGGCTTTGACTTTAAAAAGAAAAATTGATGCTTCCAATCAGGAACGCACCGATATGGTGGAGTACATTGACGGTTACTTTCTTCAAAAATACAGTGGCGTTGTGGTTAAGAATTCGGCCAAAATCAATTCAGAAAGTCCCGCTTGGGCTTTTGACCGTTTGTCAATTTTGGCTTTGAAAATTTATCACATGAACGAAGAAGCGAATCGCGCAGAGGCTTCACAAGAGCACAGAGATAATTGCCAAACCAAATTAAACATACTTTTGGAGCAAAGAACTGACTTGTCAACCGCTATCGACGATTTATTGCACGATATTGAAAACGGTGACAAATTCATGAAAGTGTACAAACAAATGAAAATGTACAACGACGATGATTTGAATCCAGTTTTATATCAGAATAAAAAGTAAAACAAAATAATTGAACCATTAAGGAATTAAGAAAATTTAGCAATGCTTTAGGAACTTAATTTCTTAATGGTTTTTTAATGCCGTAGTTCTATTGTCAAAAAAAATTCAACATATCGCGATTATGCGACTCTCGGCCATGGGCGATGTAGCCATGACCGTTCCTGTTATTCGTGCCTTTGCTCAGCAGTATCCCGAAGTAAAAATCACGATGGTTTCCCGACCTTTTTTTCAACCTTTTTTTGAAGGCATTCCTAACCTTACTTTTTTTACTTTCGATGATAAAGTAAAACATAAAGGATTTTTGGGTTTATTACGGCTTTTTCGTGCGTTGCATGCCTTGAAGATTGACGCATTTGCTGATTTGCACAATGTGCTTCGTTCTCAAATAGTGCGGACCCTTTTTCGGTTGTCAGGGAAGAAAGTGGCGGCAATGGACAAAGGCAGAGCCGAAAAAAAAGCGTTAACGCGTCCAGAGCATAAGATTTTCAAGCCACTTGCAACGATGTTTGAAAGGCATTCCAAAGTTTTTCGTGAACTCGGCTTTTCGCTCGATGTATC
>JBOFUD010000370.1:0-1772 GCA_051652385.1 Flavobacterium sp. | reverse complement strand
ATCTTTCTTAAAAAAGATTATTTTGAAATCTTAGAACACTCTTGCCCCACTAACATGAAATGTTTTTTCATCGGTGTATTTCAAGATCATAAATTAGTGGGTGTTGCACTGAGTCAATTTTTAGATTTAAACACCTTAGCGTCCTTTGGAGAGCGCGACAAATGCTTGAAAACAATTGTCCGAAACTTTTTATTCAAACGTTTTTCATCGCATGTTTTATTCCTCGGAAACTGCATGCTAACGGGAGAAAATGCCTCCTCCTTTCTGGACACAATTCCATTTGAGGAGCGTCTAAAAATACTTCATGAAGCTCGAAACAACATTGAGGATACGTTGAAAGAACAAGGGCTTACGGTTCATCTGCTAACCACTAAAGATTTCTCAACAACCGAGATCCTTAAAGTTAACAAAACCTCTTTTCGATCAATCTTCCAATTTACAACGCAACCCAACATGATTTTTTCTATTCAAGATACTTGGAAAAAAGAACAAGATTATGTCAACGCTCTCAACAAAAAATATCGAGATCAATACAAGCGCGCTAGAAAGAAGGCCGAGGGTCTTGTAAAACAAAAACTCTCTTTGCATGAAATAAAACAAAATGAAGCGCTGATTTATGATTTGTATTATCAAGTAGCCAAAAACGCTCCCTTTAACTCCTTTTTCTTAGCAAAAAATCATTTTAGCGAGTTAAAGAAAATATGGAAAGATGACTTCCTGTTTTATGGTTATTTTTTGGAGGGAAAACTGGTTGGTTTTAACACTTTAATAAAAAATGGCGAGGCAATGGACACTTACTTTTTAGGTTATGACGATACGATTCAACGCGAAAAAATGTTGTATTTGAACATGCTTTACGACATGATTGCCTATTCTATTAAAAAAGACTTTAAAAAAATTGTTTTTGCCAGAACAGCCCTAGAAATCAAGAGTTCGGTTGGAGCAAAACCAGAAATAATGTTTGGATTAATGCTTCACAAAAACCCAATCATTAATTATTTTTTACCCACTTTTTTCCAATATTTAGAACCCAAAACCCTTTGGCAAGAAAGAAATCCTTTTAAATAAAACCAAAAAAGCTACCGATGGGTAGCTTTTTTTTTATGATTTCAAGAAGGTTATAGTGCCGTTACTATAAATTCACTTCTTCGATTCATTTGGTGTTGCTCTTCAGTGCAATGGGACACGTTGGTGGGTTCGCAGCCACAATCGTTGATTAATTGAGATTCGCCATACCCTTTTCCTGTCAATCTAGATTGGTCGATCCCTTTAGATACTAACCATGCGATGGTCGATTTGGCTCTTCGGTCAGACAAAGCCATGTTGTACTTGGCAGTTTGACGACAATCGGTATGCGAGCGAATATCGAGTTTCATACTAGGATTCTGTTGTAAAACGTCAAGTATTTTTTCTAAATCTAAAGCCGCTTCTTTGCGAATAGTAGCCTTGTCTAAATCAAAATAAATCATCTTGATTCCAAAACACTTCCCTAAATCATCCCCAATAGCCACTTTACAAATTGTACTCTCAAGTTGTAAATCCATTTTAGTTTCTCCTGAGATTGCAGCAATTTTTATTTTTTTCTCATGGGTAGTGTACGACTCTTTAGTAGCTCTAACGCTGTACGTCCGTCTACATTCGACAGCAAAAGTATAGTCTCCTGCTGCATCGGTAGTGGTTTGACCAATCACTTTGTACTGCTTATTTAAAAGTATTACTTGTGTTCCCGGCAAAACCACACCGCTACCATGATCCGTGATAGTTCCCTTTAA
>JBOFUD010000369.1:0-1652 GCA_051652385.1 Flavobacterium sp. | reverse complement strand
ACCTCCGGAAGCTATGAAAAATATGTCGTTTTTGGAGGCAAACGTTATGCACACATTATCAATCCAAGCACAGGATATCCGGCTGTTGGGTTGTGTAGCGTTACTATTTTTGGCCCCAATGCTGCTACCGCCAATGGCTTAAGCACTTCGATCATGGTTTTGGGAAGAGAAAAAGGAGTACTCTTGCTGGAAAAATTCCCGAGTTATAGCGGCATACTTATTACGGATAGCGGAAAAATTATCAAATCGAAGAATTTTTACAAGAAAAAAAGAGGATAAAGCAGTTAAAATCATTGGGCAACACACCTTATTTTAGTAATTCTTTTAACAAAAGCGACCGTTTTATTAAAAAAACCTTAAAGCAAAAAATTTCTCAACACATTTCATTCCAATACAATAACTAAATTATCTTACTTTTATTAATATTTAATCTAAATAAGCTTTGCGATTTCAAAAGAGGGTTTTATATTTGCATTTTTATTTTTAATTATTCCAAATAAGATATGAGATATATTGTACTTACCGCGTTACTCTTTGCTTTTTTGACAAGTAATGCGCAAGAAAAATCACAGGCCATTGCTATTTTAGATACAAAAAGACCTACACTTGATCCGTTTGAATTCGTAGTGGAAACGGACACCACCAAAAATAAAAAAGGAGGCATATTAAACGAAGTTATTGTTAAAGCGCACAAAAAAAGACCACCCGCCTCGGCCATTCGTTCCGGATTAAAACCAATGGATAATCCGCAAACCGTGCAAGTGATTGGTGCCGAAATAATCGAACAACAACAAGCCATTCGTTTAAGCGATGTGATTAAAAATGCCAATGGTGTTTATGTAGGTTCGGCTCGTGGTGGTGCTCAAGAATCTTTCTGGTCCAGGGGATACGATATGACCGCCAATAATATGTTTAAAAACGGTTTCCGTTACAACGGAGGTTCGATTCCAGAAATCTCAGGACTTGAAAAGGTGGAGTTTTTAAAAGGAGGTGCCGCCTTATTGTACGGAAATGTGGCTCCAGGTGGTATTCTCAATATGGTTACTAAAACCCCTAAATTCAATGAAGGTGGTGAGTTTGCGATGCAAATGGGAAGCTACAATTATTACAAACCGTCGTTTGATGTGTATGGCCCTCTGAACCAATCGATTGCTTTTCGTTTTAACGGATCCTATGAAAAATCAGATAGTTTTAGAGACTTTGTTTCGAATGATAGAATTTATTTTAATCCTTCCTTCTTATTTTTACTTTCTGAAAAAACACAAATTACGCTACAAGGAGATTATTTGAGTGCCGATTGGACACCCGATTTTGGAACTGGAATTATTGGAAAAGAAATTTTAGACTTGCCAAGAAACCAATTTTTTGGAGCAAAATGGTCTAATGGAAACACCAAGACTGCAAGTGCCTCAGTACAATTGGAGCATGATTTTAACAGTAACTGGAAGTTGAATTTCAATTCTTCGTTTCAAAATTATAATAGAACTCAAAAATCGACAGCTCAAATCTCCAGCTTAAATACTTATGCGGTTCCGGGAACTTGGAATAGAGGATTGGTTCAAAACAAAAACCTAGAAAAAATTCTTGGAAATCAATTCAGTATTCAAGGTACTTTTCATACTGGAAAAGTAAAACACCAAGTTTTTACTGGA
>JBOFUD010000368.1:0-8964 GCA_051652385.1 Flavobacterium sp. | reverse complement strand
TTCCCTTAGATTTTGAAACCGGTACATTCGCTTTTACTGATTTTGATGGAGGCGCTGTTACCATTGTTGATAATCCTTCTAAAACCGGAATTAATACCACTGCCAAAGTAGCCAAAATGGTGAAAGGAGCTGGAGCAATTTGGGCTGGAAGTAAGATTAAATTAACTTCAGCGGTTGACTTTTCTACTAATAAAACAATCAAAGTAAAAGTTTGGTCGCCAGTGGCTGGTAAAAAACTATTATTAAAATTTGAAGGAGCTGGAGCAGCGTTCCAAAAAGAACTAGCAACAACAGTGGCTAATACTTGGGAAGAATTAACCTTTGATTACAACGGAGTTGCCGGAGTAAATAACTTGAATGACAATATGGTTTTCATATTTGATTTGGGAACTTCAGGAGACGGTAGCGCGAATTCGACTTATTATTTTGACGAAATCACACAACCAGGAACTACACCACCAGTAGTTACAGGTCCAACAATTCCCTTAGATTTTGAAACCGGTACATTCGCTTTTACTGATTTTGATGGAGGTGCCGTTACAGTGATTGATAACCCTTCTAAAACGGGAATTAATACCACTGGCAAAGTAGCCAAAATGGTGAAAGGAGCTGGAGCACAATGGGCTGGAAGTAAAATTAAATTAACTTCAGCAGTTGACTTTTCGACTAAAAAATTATTCAAAGTAAAAGTTTGGTCCCCAGTTGCGGGTAAAAAGCTATTATTGAAATTTGAAGGTTCAAATGGTAATTTTGAAAAAGAGTCAGTTGGAGTAACAGCTGCCAATACTTGGGAAGAACTAACATTTGATTTTACAAATGTGAGTACAAACAATACGGCTTCAGATATGGTTTTCATATTTGATTTGGGAACTTCAGGAGACGGTAGTGCGAATTCGACTTATTATTTTGACGAAATTACACAGTCAGCAGGAGCGGCAGGACCAGCAGGAGCTAAGCTTCCATTGGATTTTGAAGCAGCGGCTTATTCATTTGTTGATTTTGGAGGAGGTACAGCTACTAAAGTGGCTAATCCTCAAAGTAATGGTATAAATACAAGTGCCAATGTTGCCAAAATGGTAAAAGGAGCTGGCGAAACGTATGCCGGTAGTAAAATTAAAATGGCTGCGCCAGTAGATTTTGCAACAAACAAATTGTTTAAAGTAAAAGTTTGGTCACCTGTTGCAGGCAAAAAACTATTATTAAAATTTGAAGGTCTTGGAGGTAATTTTGAGCAAGAATCTACAGGGGTAACAGCTGCCAATACTTGGGAAGAGCTAACGTTTGATTTCTCAAAAGTAGGTACCAATAATGTGGCTGATTTTATGGTTTTCATGTTTGATTTTGGAACCGTAGGAAATGGAACTGCTAATTCTACTTATTATTTTGATGATGTGCAACAAGCGTCAATTCCAGTAGCGCCCTCTACTAACTATCATGTTTCTTTTGAAACAGGAAGTGTAATTGGTACTTGGGATGCTTTTGAAAATCCAGGACAAACAGGATTTGAATTCGCAAACAATCCTTCCAAAACTGGAATTAATACAACGGATAAGGTCGGTAAATTTACTGCAGTAGTTGCCGGACAGCCATGGGCAGGATGCGAAACAGCTAGCGGTACTATTGGTACATGGGAATTGGATGCTACCAGCAAAACAGTAACCATGATGGTGTACAAATCAGACATTAGTCCTGTTGGAATTAAAATGGCGACAAGCTACAACGGTACTACTTTTGAAATTAAACAGAAGAACACCAAAATTAATGAATGGGAGTTAATGACTTTTGATATTTCTAAATTTATCACTAGCGCAGATGCTACTAAGATTAACAAATTTGTTGTTTTTCCTGATTTCAGATCAGATGCCGATCCAATTAGAAATAAAGATGTTGTTTTCTATTTTGATGATATTAAATTTTCAGCCAAAAAATTACACGATCCTAACTATGTAGCGCCTCCGGTAGACAATCCTACAGTAGCAGCTTCGGTTCCTCCGGTAAGAAATGCAGGTGACGTTAAATCTATTTTTAGCGATGCTTATGCGGTTTATAAAGCGGGTAACTGGTGCCAATGTTGGGGACAATCTACGGTGGTAAGCGAAATAAAAATTGATGGTAATACTACTAGAAAATTAGAAAACTTCACTTATCAAGGAGTAACCTTGGCTGACGGAGAGGTTTTCAATGTGTTGGACATGAATAAAGTGCATATTGACTTGTGGTTTAATGATGCAAAATCAGTTAGCCTTGCTTTGATACAAAAAACGCCAGGTGGAAGTGTGGAAGCGGCTCTTAAATTTACGCCTACAAAAGAAGGTTGGAATAGTTTTGATCTAGATTTGAACGCTACTACTTTGCCGGGTGTTGATTTGTCTAAAGTTTTTCAATTAAAATTGACTTCTGAAAAACAAGGATCGAATGTATTCTTGGATAATTTCTATTTCTGGAAAGATGCTACAACAGCTTTAGCTCAAATGGACTTACCGGTTACTTTTGATGATACTACTGTTGATTATTCATTACTTGGATTTGGTGGTACTGAAGGTTCTTCTATTGTAGTAGATCCAACATTGGCCACAAACAAAGTTGCTAAAGTCTTTAAACCTAAGGATTCTGAAACTTGGGCAGGAGTAACTATTTCTGCTGCAGCTGGTTTAGGATTTAAAAATCCAATTCCTTTTTCAACGAGCGTTACCAAAATGAGTGTTCGTGTTTGGTCTCCAGATGCAGGAACGATCATTCGATTGAAAGTAGAAGATCATAAAGATAAAACTCGTACCGTAGAAACAGAAACTGCAGTAACTACGTCAAAAGGATGGGAAACTGTAGTATTTGATTTTGCAAAACCAGTAAGTGGAACGGCTGCCTTGAATGCTGCTTACACGTATGATAAAGCAACTATTTTCTTCGGATTTGGTGCTACTGGGACAGAGAAAATCTATTATTTTGACAACGTACAGATGGTAGAAGTTTCCTTGGCTCCTGTTTTAAGTTATGGGGTGGAAAGTCAAACCTATCCGTTAGGAAAAAGTATTTATCCTTTAAAAATCGTCAACTCTGGTGGAATTGTGCCCGTAAAAGGATATGCTATTAGCCCAACGTTACCAGAAGGATTGAGTTTCGATGCAAACACTGCAACAATCAGCGGAATTCCGTCTGCTTTAAGTGCTGCCACTTTGTACACGATCACTGGTACCAATGCTTCCGGAGTTGCTAAGGCTACCGTTAGTTTAAATGTAGTTCGCGATTTAGCTTCTAATAATTTCACTATCGAAACAAGAAGTGAAACATGCTTGGGTGAAAAAAATGGTGAAATTCGAATTAAAGCTGCGGCAGCAAACACTTATATCGCCCTGATTAATGGCACGGCCTATGAGTTTTCTACAGGAAGTTTGCGTGTTTTTAACTTGGCTCCGGGAGAGTATACTATTACTATCACCGTGAAAGGAACGACCACAGCTGCTCAAGAATTTGTAGCAGTAATTGGTAAAGGGTCGACCATTATTTTAAAAACTAGCAAGCTGATCAATAACAAACTTACGGTTGAGATGACTGAAGGAAGTGCTCCCTATACTGTGTACTTAGACGGTGTGGAGCAGTTTGAAACTCCTTTCGCAACATTCCTTGTCGAGGCAAAATCAGGTAGCTTGTTAGAGGTTAAAACAGCTAAAATATGTGAAGGAACGTATTCAAAAGTGATCGAAGGATTACTAGAGGTACAGGCTGCTTTTCCAAATCCAACTTCAGGAAGTTTTGAAATCGCCATTCCTTTTGAAGTAAAAGAAGTGGAGGTCGCCTTGTATGCTATGAGTGGGATTTTAATTTCAAATCAAACCTATCCAGTAGAAAATGGAACTATTAAGCTAAGTCTTAATGGGCAAAGTAATGGAATTTATATGGCCAAGGTGAATTTAGAAACTCCGTCCTATTTAAGAATCATAAAAAAATAAAGATGAAAAAGTTGATATATTTAACTGTGGTAAGTGCGTTGTTGTTCGCTTGCTCAAAAGACGAAGCCTCAGATGGGCCCAATGTAGCTCCCACATTGCCTACTTTGATTTTTCCTGAAAACAATAAACTCTGCATCAACAATGCGGTGAGTTTTAAGTGGAATGTAGCCACTGACGCGAACAGCGATGTGATCGTGTATAAAATTCAAGTAGCTAGAAATAAAGATTTTTCTAAAATTGAAATGGAGGCCTTAAGTACGGCAGCCTACCAAAATTTTAATTTAGAGAAAGCAACCGCTTATTACTGGCGAGTAAAAGCCATAGATGACGGAGGTTTATCGAGTACCTATTCAGAGACGTTTAGTTTTTATACCTCTGGAGATGGCGTAGTTAATTATTTGCCATTTTTACCCGATCTTGTAGCGCCAGAATTGAATGTTGTAGTAAATGCAGCCAAGGCTCAGCTCATCTGGACTGCCAAAGATGTAGATGAAAAGGACAAGCTTGTGTACGATGTTTATTTTGGCACCACCAATCCCCCGACAAGTAAGGTGGGTGCTAATCTCGCCGAAGCGCTTTTGGATGTTGATGTACTAGGGGCTAAACAGTACTTCTGGAAAGTTGTTGTTAAAGATGACAAAGGAGGTACCACTATTGGCCAAACTTGGACATTTAGAACCAATTAAGGAAAGCTATTATTTTAATAGAAACGTCTCAGGCAACTGAGACGTTTTTTTTTGGTAGCATGGTATTGAATATGGTATTTTGGACAAACATAAAAAAGTTAGCCTTTTTTTGAATTCTATAAAAATCATAAACTACGCACAAAAAAATCTTTGCACACTAGAATTTTGGTTTTTTTTAAGAACCTTAAAGGCCAATTTTATTGATGATGCGTAATGTAATTTTATTCAAAAAGTACAGGGGTCAAAAATAGTCACGATTTATCGGTAAAATGATAGCTATTTAACACAATATTAGTGCAATGTGCTAATAATTCATGTTTTAAGATAGTGTTAACTCTAGTTAATATTGGCTTAACATTGCAACGTTTTTAATGCCTCAATTTTGCAAAAAAATTAAAAAATAAAAAATAATAATGAGGACAATTAAAAATTGGTTGCTATTTTACATGATGTTTTTTGCTTTTTCTATGGCATTTTCACAAGGAAAAATTATTGGTAGTATTCATGATAGTGAAGGCTCATTACCAGGGGCAAATATCGTCGTTAAAGGGACGCAAAAAGGAACTACAACCGATTTTGATGGAAAGTTTTCAATTGCTACAACGGCTAGCGCAGGCGAATTGGTAGTATCATTTCTTGGGTTTGAAACAAAAACAATCAAGTTTTCTGTTGCCAATGGTGCAACCGCCAATATTGGGGCTATTATTTTGGTTTCAAATTCAAATGAGTTAAAGGAAATTATCGTAAAAAGTTCGGTGATTGATGTAGCTAAAGACAGAAAAACTCCGGTTGCGGTTTCAACCATTAAAGCGGCTGAAATACAAGAAAAATTAGGATCTCAAGAATTTCCTGAAATTTTGGCCAACACACCTTCGGTATATACCACTAAATCGGGTGGTGGTTTTGGAGATTCAAGAATCAATATTCGTGGTTTTGATCAAAAAAACATTGCCGTAATGGTAAACGGAATGCCAATTAATGACATGGAAACTGGTGCGGTGTATTGGAGTAATTGGTCTGGTTTGTCAGATGTAACTTCGGCGATGCAAGTGCAACGTGGTTTAGGATCTTCTAAATTGGCCATTTCTTCGGTTGGGGGTACTATAAATGTTGTAACTCGAACTTCGGAGATGAAAGAAGGTGGGTCTTTATCTTCGGGATTTGGTAACGATCTTTACCTTAAATCTTCTGCTAGTTATTCTACGGGGGTGCTAGATAATGGTTTGTCTGCCTCGGTATTGTTTAGCCGTACTTCCGGGGATGGATATGTTGATGGAACACAATTTGAAGGATACAATTATTTTGTTGGTTTAGGATATAAAACGCCTAATAAGAAACATGATTTTCAATTTACATTTACAGGTGCTCCGCAATGGCACAACCAAAGAAGCACAGCACCAACTATTGGTAGCTACTTAAAATATGGCACCAACGGGCAACCGGATATTAAGTACAATTCTGATTGGGGGTACTTAAATGGAGAAGAATTTAGTTTTAGAACTAATTACTACCATAAACCAGTAATGTCTGTTAACTGGGATTATGATATTAACGAAACCACCAAAATGTCTGCTGTAGTCTATGGTTCATGGGGTCGTGGCGGCGGAACCAATGGTACGGGTGCTATTGCAGGAAATAGATTTTTTCATGATGCCTTAAAAAATGCCGATGGTTTAATCAATGTCGATTTAATCCAAGCCTACAATTCTGGGCAACCGGTAACTATTGGAGGCAAGACGTATACCAGATCTCAGGTAAACGGTGCTTATGAAAGTAATGGATCAACAGCAAATAATAACACCAATGGTATAAGCCAAATTGCTTCGGTAAATTCTCATAACTGGTATGGTGGTGTAGTGAATTTGAACAAGAAATTATCTAAAAATTTTACGCTTGATTTTGGGGTAGATGCCCGGGCTTACCGAGGGATGCATTACCAAACACTTACTAATTTATTAGGTTCTGATTTGTATTCGGACGCTAGTAATGTAAATAACTTGAATAGCTCAGGAGTAAAAGTTCCTAATTTAATTTCGAATACTACCGCGGCAAGACCTAATTGGAATCCATTTTACAGCGCCAATGATCAACCTCAAATCACTTACAATAATGATGGATTGGTAAGATGGTATGGTGCATTTACACAATTAGAGTACAGTAATGAAAATTTAACTGCTTTTGTTCAAGGAGCTGTTTCACAACAAGGATTTAGAAGAGACGATTTCTTTAAATATGAAGCATCGTCCGACTTGTCTTCTACTGATTATGAAAATATTTTAGGAGGAAATATTAAAGGTGGTGCCAATTACAATATTAATGAACAACACAATGTGTTTGTCAATGCAGGATATTATTCAAGACAACCTTTCTTTAATGCCGTTTACCCAAATAATGCCTCTTTAGTTAATGACAACTTGACCAATGAAAAAGTGGTGGGATTGGAAGCAGGATATGGTTTCCGTTCTCGATTTTTTAATGCCAATGTAAATGTATATCACACTACTTGGAAAGATAGATACCAAAGAGCTACTGATCAGGCTATTGATAATCCAGGTGGATATTATGATTTTTCTGGAATTAAACAAGTACATACAGGTTTTGAGTTAGAGGCCAATGCCAGAGTGACTACTAAACTAAAATTAAACGGAATGTTCTCTATTGGCGATTGGAAATATGAAGGAAATAGCCAAAGCAGACGTTTTGATAATGCCAACAACCCAATTGGTGGAGGATCAGCAAGTACGTTGTATTTGGATGGAGTAAAAGTAGGCGATGCGGCACAATTAACGGCTTCTATTGGTGCTACTTATGAAGTATTGGAAAGATTTACGGTAGATGCGAACTACCGATTTTCAGATCGTTTATACGCTTCAATTTCTCCGGATAAATTTACTGTTGCCGATAATAAAGGATCTTTAGAATTGCCTTCTTACGGCTTGATGGATATGGGAGTATCCTATAAAGTGTTGGTTGGAAAACATAAAGACAAATCATTCAACTTTAGAGTTAATGTAAACAATGTATTGGATAAAACGTACATCGCCGAATCGAGAACGAATACTTTTGCTAGCGATATTGCCTCTGGAGGAAAGACTTACGAAGAGTTAGGAAGAACCTATCAAGGCATTGCCGATGCCAACCAAGTATTCTTTGGTTTTGGTAGAACTTGGAACTTTAGCATGCGTTACAATTTCTAGTAACCAAAGCTTACTTTTTATACAACCGCTTCGAAAGAGGCGGTTTTTTTTGCTATCTATCGATCTATAGGATTTTGATTTATTTGGATCAAGTTGAGTTCATTTCCGATTCCTTTTTTGTTTTTCAAACCATGCCATTAAAAGTACTGCTCTGGGGCTACTGACAACTTGGTGGAAAATGTATCCAAAAGTACAAAGTAACTAAAGTCTTGTAAGTTTTTTGATTTTACTCAGCTCATGCCTACAAAAATATCACAAAAACTGTGTTGATAATTGTGATTTTAAATGTAGGATATAAGCTATTTTGAGTCTGATTTAAATCTGCTGAGTAGTGATTTTACATTTAATTTTACTTTATTTCATTATGAATTTAGTAGCTATGCTTTTTTTTATCTTTAAAAAATAGGTCAAAATGTTACAATTATAACAAATTGACAATTTTTACTGTTTTGTGACGAAGTGTCTTTTAGTATTTAACAAAAAGCACTGTAAAAATGTAATTAGTTGAAGCTGAATCTTTTCGTTGTTCAAGTTAACATTAGCTTAGCATAAGGTACTGTTAAAAGATCGAATTTTGCTTCGAACTTAATACATTAAATCAAAAATGAAAAAAATCACATTTTTTGTTATGTTTTTCCTATCCGTTGTTGGATACTCACAAGTCACCAGTTCTTCTATTACTGGTTTCGTTAAGAGTAACTTAGGAGAACGATTGCCAGGAGTAACCGTGCAGGCTATTCATACTCCTACAGGAACAAAGTATTATGGAGAAACCGATGCTGCTGGAGGATATTCTATTCCTGCGGTACGCCCAGGTGGTCCATATACCGTAAAAGCAACTTACTTGGGATATAAAACTTCAGTAATTACTGAAATTAATGCTCCCTTAGGTAATGCAGTGAATGTAAATATTATGCTTTCTGAAGAGGTTAATGCCTTGCAGGAAGTAGTAGTTACAAAAACCTCTTCGAATGGTGTTTTTTCGAAAGGAAAAACGGGTGCTTCCCAAACATTTTCTACTAGACAATTGAATGCGGTGCCTGTACTAGGTTCTCGTTCGATAAACGCTATCACAAAATACAACCCAAATGCAGGTAGTAATGGGTCTTTTGGTGGGCAGGATTCGCGTTACAA
>JBOFUD010000367.1:0-2476 GCA_051652385.1 Flavobacterium sp. | reverse complement strand
AATCAAATATAATTATGAAAAAAATACTCATCACAGGAGCAGCTGGATTTTTGGGATCGCATTTGTGTGATCGTTTTATTAACGAGGGTTATCATGTTATTGGGATGGACAATCTCATTACAGGCGATTTAAAGAATATTGAACATTTGTTTAAATTAGAACATTTTGAATTCTATCATCATGATATAACCAAGTTTGTACATGTTCCGGGCGAGTTGGATTATATTTTGCATTTTGCTTCGCCAGCAAGCCCGATTGATTACTTAAAAATCCCCATTCAGACCCTAAAAGTTGGGTCGTTGGGTACTCACAATTTATTGGGTTTGGCTCGAGTTAAAAAAGCTCGAATCTTAATCGCATCTACTTCTGAGGTGTACGGCGATCCACTGGTACATCCTCAAACGGAGGAGTATTATGGGAACGTTAATACTATCGGACCCCGTGGCGTATACGATGAGGCAAAACGTTTTCAGGAATCAATTACTATGGCGTATCATACCTTTCACGGTGTGGAAACGAGAATTGTTCGTATCTTTAATACCTATGGACCCAGAATGCGTCTCAATGACGGTCGTGTGATTCCTGCTTTTATTGGGCAAGCCATTCGTGGAGAAGACTTAACCATTTTTGGAGATGGCATGCAAACCCGATCATTTTGTTATGTTGATGATCAAGTGGAGGGTATTTTTAGATTGTTGCATTCAGATTATGTCTATCCCGTAAACATTGGTAATCCCGACGAAATTACGATCAAAGATTTCGCCGAGGAAATTATCAAACTCACTGGAACCCATCAAAAGGTAGTATACCATCCGTTGCCGACTAATGATCCTTTGCAACGCCAACCCGATACTACCAAAGCCAAAGAATTACTGGGTTGGGAGGCCAAAGTAAATCGTACCGAAGGAATGAAAATTACCTACGATTATTTCAAATCATTATCCAAGGAAGAATTGTCAAAAGAGGAACACAAGGATTTTTCTAAATATATTTTTTAAAGTAAAGGCCTCATTTTCTAAGCAGTGAAAACCAAAACCGGCAGATATTCTGGATACATTCGCCCCTTTTCCTATGTGTTAGACAGTGGGATTATTTTGGGCGCCACAATTTATAGTACCGATTTGCCTTTTTTATCGGCCTATAATCTTGTGTTTTTAATTGTAGCTTGGTTGATCATTGCCTCCACTTTGGGGTTTTATGAAGTGTATCGATACACGAAAGTCGTGGCCATTTTAAATTGTTCTCTCAAACAGTGGATGCTGTTTACCTTGTTTTTAGGGGTAATTATTTTTATCAATTATCGAAACGCAAGTTATCAAAAAACACTCTTTTTTAGCACTATTGTGATTGCCTCTGTGCTGTTCTTTAAATTAGCTATTTACTTTTTTTTACAAAAATTCAGAGTGATTTTTGGCGGGAATTTTAGAAGAGTAATTCTTGTGGGTAGTCCGGAAAACACAGCGCCATTATATCGTTTTTTTACTGAAAATCCAGATTATGGATATGTATTAGATAAAACATTCGATGGTACTCCCTCTTTTAATGAAAACATCAGCGAGAGTTGCGAGTATGTTTTAGAAAATAAGATTGACGAAATGTATTGCGCCATAGACGATTTAAGCAAGAAACAAATTGCAGACTTGATTGATTTTGCAGACAATAATTTGAAGACATTGAAGTTGATTCCCAATGAGAAGCAAATTCTTTCTCGAAACTTTGTCTTTGATTACTATGATTATATTCCTGTACTATCCTTGCGGAATATTGTCTTAGACAGTGGACTCAATAAGGGAATCAAACGAATTTTTGATCTTATTTTCTCCCTATTGGTCATGGTTGGGATTTTGTCATGGCTTACTCCAATTCTAGCTATTATCATCAAATTAGAGTCAAAAGGGCCTTTGTTTTTTATTCAAAAAAGAAATGGATTGAACTATCATGAATTCAATTGTTACAAGTTTCGCTCTATGACTTTGAATCCTGAAGCACATCTTCAGCAAGTCTTAAAAAACGATCCACGAATTACCCGAGTGGGACGATTTTTACGTAAAACGAGCCTGGACGAATTGCCACAGTTTGTTAATGTTTTTTTGGGACAAATGTCTGTAGTAGGGCCAAGACCTCACATGGTGAGTCATACCGAAATGTATGCCCAACGTATCAATAAATTTATGGTACGCCATTTTATTAAACCCGGCATCACCGGATTGGCTCAAACAAAAGGCTATCGCGGCGAGGTAGAAAACGAGGCAGATATCATTAATCGCGTAAAATATGATATTTTCTACATGGAAAATTGGTCCATTTTTTTAGATGTTAAAATTATTTTCAACACAGTTTTCAATATTATTAGAGGAGAAAAAAAGGCGTATTAAAGTATTTTTTCTGTGATCATTTTTTTGATTTGTTGCTCTAAATCAAACTCTTTTTGAGCCGTTTGATACACTGTTCTTTTCATTTGCTGAATTTTAATTTT
>JBOFUD010000366.1:0-2041 GCA_051652385.1 Flavobacterium sp. | reverse complement strand
AAATTAGTCCCCATAACAATTGAAAGCAGGCAAGCTGAATAGTCACTCTATTTTTTTGAAGCCACCCAAGCCATCTTTCTTTTTGAATTCGCGAAATCTGCGTGCCAAATTCGTGCGCTGATTTCGTAGTTTTACTCCGGCTTTTTTGATAATTTGATAATTGCTCAATTGGTCTTGTGCACGGTAGCAACACTTAGTTTAATATTCCAAAATTAACTTTGTATCTTTGGCCTTTGCCAACTTTATTACCTTATTAAATTGATCTCAAAAGCAACTATAGATACCGTTTTCGAAACCGCTCGTGTAGAGGAAGTTATTGGCGATTTTGTGCAACTAAAACGCGCGGGAAGTAACTTCAAAGGGCTCAGCCCTTTCTCAGATGAGCGTTCTCCCTCGTTCATGGTCTCTCCCGTAAAACAAATCTGGAAAGATTTTAGTTCTGGAAAAGGAGGAAACTCCGTAGCTTTTTTAATGGAGCATGAGCATTTTACCTATCCAGAAGCGATTCGTTATTTAGCTAAAAAATATAATATCGAAATTGAAGAAACCGAACAAACCGATGCCGAAAAAGCAACTACAGATGTGCGCGAAAGTATGTATTTGGTATCTGAATTTGCCAAAAATTATTTCCATTCTACACTTTTAAATACCGAAGAAGGTAAGGCGATTGGCTATTCGTATTTCAAAGAAAGAGGTTTTACCAACGAAACGATAAAAAAATTCAGTCTAGGCTATTCACCAGAAACTTGGGATGCTTTGACCAAAGAGGCCTTAGGCAAAGGCTACCAATTGCAGTATTTAGAAAGCACAGGTTTAACCATTCCAAGAGACGACCGTCCTTTTGATCGCTTCAAGGCAAGAGTGATGTTTCCTATCCAAAGTATGTCGGGAAGGACTTTGGGTTTTGGTGGTAGAATTTTGACCAATGATAAAAAAGCAGCTAAATATTTAAATTCTCCCGAAAGCGAAATCTACCATAAAAGCAAAGTCTTGTACGGAATTTTCCAAGCCAAACAAGCCATTGCCAAGCAAAACAACTGTTTTTTAGTTGAAGGATACACGGATGTTATTCAGTTTCATCAAGCCGGAATTGAGAATGTTGTGGCTTCCTCAGGGACCGCCTTAACGCCCGACCAAATCCGATTAATCAACCGATTGACCAAAAATATCACGGTACTTTTTGATGGAGATGCCGCGGGTCTACGGGCTTCTATTCGAGGAATCGATTTGATTTTAGAAGAAGGCATGAACGTACGAGTGTGTACTTTTCCTGATGGTGATGACCCAGATAGTTTTGCCAAAAAAACCTCCTATGATGATTTGGTGGCGTACTTAGAGCACAATGCGAAGGATTTTATACAGTTCAAAGCTTCCCTATTAATGAATGAAGCCAAGAACGATCCGATCAAAAAAGCAGATTTGATTCGAGATATGGTCACCAGTATTTCCAAAATTCCAGACCGCATTCAACGAGAAATTTATTTGCAAGAATGTTCCCGAATCATGGATATTTCGGAGCAAGTGTTGGTAAGCACCTTAGCTCAACTTGTTCAAAAAGACGTTGCCGAGGTAGGAAAAAAACAAAAACAAGAGCAAAAAGCTTTTGACATTGTAAAAAATGAAAACCCAATCTCTACTGATAAAATAGATATTTTATATCGTTTGGAACGAAAAATCATAGAGATATTACTGCTTTACGGCAATAAAGGAGAAATTTTTGAGGATGTTCTTTTAAAGGCTAATGCTGAAGGCGAAATCGTGCATGTGGTAGAACAAAAGGAATACAAAGTTTTTCATCGCATTTATTTGAGCCTGCAAGAAGATGAAGTCGAACTCGCCAACCCTTTATTTAGAGCGATTTTTAATGATTTGATTAATTATTTTCTTCAAAACGAGGAGGGCGGAATCGAGAAGTATCTTAAAAACTTAAAACCAGAATTTGCTCAAGAAGTAACAGATATTTTGATGGAAGAGGAGCAAATCGTGCTGCACAATTGGGAAGGTCAAAACATTTTTGTCAAACAAAAAACGGCAACCGTGA
>JBOFUD010000365.1:0-4271 GCA_051652385.1 Flavobacterium sp. | reverse complement strand
ACAAAAATCTGAAAAAGAGTAATTACCAAACAAACTAGTCTTTTTATAATTTTTTACCAAAAACATACCGTTGTAGTAGCGATACTCGACACCAAACAAGATCCAACAAAGATTAAAAGATAAAACAATAACAGCGCATCTATGAAAGGACCTTTATTTTACTCAAAAATATTACTTTTCGGAGAGTACGGAATCATTCAAGACTCCAAAGGCTTGTCTATTCCTTACAACTTTTACAATGGTGCTCTCAAAAAAGAGGACAATCCGTCGCAAGAAGCAATGGAGTCGAACGGCCATTTGAAACGATTTGTAACGTATTTGGAGTCCTTACAAACGGAGCAACCGGATTTGGTACAATTTGACATCGCCACGTTACAAAAAGACGTCAACGAAGGCATGTACTTTGATTCCAGCATTCCACAAGGGTATGGCGTGGGCAGTAGTGGAGCTTTGGTAGCGGCTATTTATGATAAATATGCGCAAGATAAAATCACAGTTTTAGAAAATCTTACCCGCGAAAAATTACTAGCCTTAAAAACCATTTTTTCTCAAATGGAAAGTTTTTTCCATGGAAAAAGCTCAGGTTTAGACCCCTTAAATAGTTATTTGAGTATTCCAATTTTAATCAACTCCAAAGACAACATCGAAGCCACTGGTATTCCTACTCAAAGTTTTGATGGCAAGGGAGCTGTGTTTTTGTTAGACTCAGGAATTGTAGGAGAAACTGCTCCTATGGTACATATTTTCATGGAAAAATTGAAAGACCAAGGGTTTCGTACCATGCTCAAAACACAATTCGTAAAACACACGGATGCATGCGTTGAGAATTTCTTAGGAGGCGATATTAAATCGTTGTTTACCAATACCAAAAAGTTATCAAAAGTCGTTTTAAGCCACTTTAAACCGATGATCCCAGAACAATTTCATGGCATTTGGCAAAAAGGAATTGACAGTAACGATTATTACCTAAAACTTTGTGGCTCTGGTGGCGGCGGCTATATTTTGGGCTTTACGCAAGATTTAGAACGTGCCAAAATCTCGTTGAAGGATTACAAACTAGAGGTGGTTTACCAATTCTAAAAAAACTTCAGACAGCACTCATGGTCAAGCGAGAGCATAAGCTATTGTTATTGAAAATCGTCAGTTTGTTCTCAGTGATTCGAGGGTACAACATCCCTATTATTGTAATGGCACAATATTTAGCAGCCATCTTTATCATGGCCCCTGAGCAACGCGCCTTGACGATTTTATTAGATTTAAACATCTTCATTTTAGTATTTGCCTCCGCTATTGCAATTGCTTCAGGTTATATCATTAATAATTTCTACGACAGCCAAAAGGATTTAATCAATCGCCCGAACAAATCGATGTTGGATCGACTGGTAAGTCAAAAAACAAAGCTGCAAGTATATTTTACTCTGAATTTTATTGTGGCACTTATGGCGAGCTATATTTCTTGGCGCGCGTTTTTATTTTTCTCCTTCTATGTATTCATGATTTGGTTGTACTCTCACAAACTAAAAAAAAGAGTATTTATTGGCAACTTGTCGGCAGCATTGCTGGCGGTTTGGCCTTTTTTTACCATTCTTTTATATTATTACCAACCCACATCTATAGAAGACCTAGCACGACATAAAGATCATTTTGCAGTAATTTTTGCGCACGCCTCGTTTTTGTTTTTATTAATACTAATTCGTGAGCTAATCAAAGACCTGGAGAATTTGAAAGGCGATTTGATCAACAATTACCATACGATTCCCGTGATATATGGAGAAAAATGGTCTAAAAAAATAAGTACCACTTTGACTATTTTAACGCTACTACCTGTTTACATTCTGATAGAGATTTACGACGTTGGATACATGGATAGTTACTTTTACAGCAGTTTGATCGTCTTGGTACTTTTCGTGTTGCTGCTTTGGCAATCCAACAGCCGATCGCAATATGTAAGACTTCACAACATTTTGAAATTTTTGATTGTTGCAGGCGTCTTCTGTATCGTTTTGACCAATCCGAGTGTACTGTGGCACGGAAAAAACTGGCTGTTACAAAAATAACCTTTGTGTCCCCTACGCATTTTGTTTATCGGTTAACCTAGCCCTGATGGTAACGGCATCCTTTGCCGCCAGGGTTTGGCGGTAAAGATAGAGTGGACAGCAGGAAACAGCTCCTAAAATTCAGACTTCGGTTTAAAAAAAATAGGGTTTAACACCTATAAACGAACCTGTTATGCTTTTCTAATTATCGAAAATCGTTTCACAAGGATATAAATAGTATCTTTGCGCCAAATTATAGCGTATTATGAATAACAAGGAAGGCAACAACAAACGAAGCGGAGCAAGACCAGCAGGTGGAAGACCCAATTCGAACAAGCCAAAACCTGCGATGCAAAAGAGGGCACAAGGGCCTAAAAAAGTAAAACCCATTACAAAAGTGGATGAAGAGGCGAATAAAGTGGTTAAAAAACCCAATCAAGCCGCCAAAAGACTTAAAGAAAAAGATGAAATTCGTTTAAACAAATACATTTCAAACTCGGGCGTTTGCTCAAGACGTGATGCAGACATTTATATTCAATCTGGCAATGTAAAAGTGAATGGAATTCCGGTTACAGAAATGGGATATTTAGTAAAACCATCAGATGTAGTGAATTTTGACGGAAAAGTTTTGACTCCAGAGAAAAAAGTGTACATTCTTTTGAATAAACCTAAAAACTTTACCACAGCACTTGACGAAGGTCAAGAATATCGTAATGTTTTGGAATTGGTAAAAGGCTCTACTACAGCCAAAATTGGCCCAATTGGCAGAATGGACAAAAATACTACGGGTTTACTTTTGTTTACTAATGACACAGATATGATTCGTAAATTCACATTGCCGAATCAGAAAGCCTCAAAAATCTACCAAGTTTCATTGGATAAGAATTTAAAATTTGAAGATCTAGAAAAAATAAACAAAGGAGTTGTTATTGACGGACACCGTGTTTTTGTTGAAGACGTGAGCTACATTGAAAACGAAGCCAAAAGCGAAGTAGGTTTAAAGTTACGCTCTGCCAATGTAAAAGTGGTGCGTGCTATTTTTGAACAATTTAGCTATGACGTTTTGCGTATTGATCGTGTTTCGTTTGCTGGTTTAACCAAAAAGAATTTACCTAGAGGCAATTGGCGCCTATTGACAGATCAAGAGATTATCAATTTGAAAAACGTTTAAGAAGCAAAAAAAACAGTTGACTATCCCATTACAATTTAATTGCGATGGGATTTTTTTAATTAATAAATTATGACACCCGAAAAACTTAACTCGATAGCTTTTAAATGGTTCGAATGTTTTAACAATAAGGAACTCGAGAAATTATTATCTCTTTATGATGACGAAGCGATTCATTTCAGCCCAAAACTAAAAGTACACCAACCAGACACTCAAGGACTAATTACAGGAAAAGAAGCGTTGAGAGCTTGGTGGCAAGATGCTTTTGAAAAATTACCAAGTTTGCAGTACAAAGTCACCTCACTCACCGCCAATGGAGACAGGATATTCATGGAATATACCCGCATTGTCGCCAATGAAGCAGACCTGTTAGTTGCTGAAGTTTTGGAAGTGAAAAACGAAAAAATTATCGCTTCAAGAGTATATCACGGATAGTTCATTTAGAAAGTAATTAGAAACACCCCAGATCGTTTTACCGTATTTTAAGTCAAATTTGGATATAACCACAAGTGCAGCCCTCTTGCAAATGATTACTTTTTCCTAAATCCGAAAAAAGAAAAACCAAAAGCCACCGTTTCGCTTACTTCCGAAGAAACATAAGCGACTTCAGAACCTGAAACCCCAAGAATCACTCTCACTCCTGCCGGCAAAAAACGACAAAACACCTGCAATTCAGTTTCTTGAATTGAAAGCATTTTTCCCGAAGCCTCATTTTTCAAATTATTCAGCACCAAAAGAGATACTAGATTTAAAATAACTCTCGACGATTCACTTTTGACACATAGTTCATTCGAAATCATTTCAGAAACTCTATCTCTTTTTCCAGGAAACAAGCGATTTAGAAAATAATTTCTATCAAAATAAGTAGCTTCATGCTGCAAAAACTCACATAAATCCCACTCGTAAACATCTTCTAGCTCCCTCGAATGAGTGACCAAAAATCCCAAATCTGTGCAATTTTTTATACCCAATAACACACTACAAATACTAACTTCAATAGCCTGCCTTACTTGACTCTCCCGCTCATCAAATGAAGAAGAGAGCTTAACGACTAGCTCCTGTGGAAT
>JBOFUD010000364.1:0-1930 GCA_051652385.1 Flavobacterium sp. | reverse complement strand
GCTTTCATTTCAAGCAAATCAAATACATTTTGAATGATTTCGACAATATCAAAATTGGAATATTCGAGATACAAATCACCTGACTCTAATTTGGTAATCATATCCAAATCTTCTACAATATAAATCAAGCGTTCGACGCCTTTTTCGGCTCTTTTCAAATATTTTTTACGAACTGATTTATCATCAAGAGCACCATCCAATAAAGTAGAAATGTATCCCTGTACGGTAAACAAAGGGGTTTTTAACTCGTGGGAAACATTACCTAAAAATTCTCGACGGTACACCTCGCGCACTTGAAGCATTTCGATTTCTAATTTCTTGTCGCTAGCAAACTTTTTAACTTCTCGAGTCAGCGTTTCCATATCAGTCGTTATGGGCTGATTGACGAAAGAACTCGACTCCAACAAGGCCACATCATCGTATATTTTTTTTACTCTGCGATAAATAAAACGCTCTACTCTATATTGTATCACTAAAAAGGAGAACAAATACGTGCCCACAAAAGCGATAATTGCAAAAGAAAAAATGGCTTGAGAACCCGGTTTTAGCAAGGCTTGAAGCAAAACAATTGAAGCGATCGCTACAAAAATACTGATGTATAGCGCCGACTTTATCGCGAATTTATACGTCTTTTTGAAATTAATTTTAACAATATTATTTATTTCCAAAACAAAAAAATTTTCTAGTTATTAGATGATACCGGGATGAGAAGCCCATTTGTAACGCAAAAATCACAAAAATAACCCATTAAACAGTTATACTTTGTGATTTCATTGATACTATTTAGAAGACCAAAATTACCATTCGGTCACTTATTACCAAAGGGCTAGACTTCAAACTTATACCCCACACCTTTTATGGTCTTAAAAAAATCTTCTCCAATTTTTTCTCTTAATTTTCGAATGTGTACATCAATTGTTCTTCCGCCAACGACCACCTCATTTCCCCAAACTTTATCTAAAATCTCATCTCTTTTGAACACTTTTCCGGGTTTTGAAGCCAAGAGATAAAACAATTCAAACTCTTTTCTTGGAAGGGCAATTTCAATACTGTCCTTAATGATTTTGTATTCTTCACGATTGATTTCGATGCCCCCTACATTAAGCGTTTCGCTGTTTTGTTCTTTGTCTTTCAACCTTCGGAGTAACGCTTTAACTTTACTTACCAAAAGTTTCGGTTTTATGGGTTTGGTAATATAATCGTCGGCACCAGCATCAAATCCTGCTACTTGAGAGTAATCTTCACTTCTAGCGGTCAAAAAAGTGATGATCACATGGCTCAATTCTGGTATTTTACGAATTTGCTCGCAAGCCTCCATCCCGTCCATTTCTGGCATCATGACATCCATAATAATCAAATCTGGCATTTCTTTCTTTGCCTTCGCAACCGCCTCTTTCCCATTGCTTGCGGTTACAATTTGATAGCCTTCTTGTGTAAGATTATAACCGACAATTTCTAAAATATCTGGTTCATCATCTACTAATAAAATCTTTGTGCTTCTTTTTTTCATAAAAAATGGTGCAAAATCTGTTAAAACAAATCAAATTTAGGCTTTTTGAATAACAAATTCTTAAAAAACCCTGGTAAATGTAGCCATAAAGAATTCATAAAAAAAAACCCATTTCCACGACTTAACTTTAATTTAACGTGTTAACATTTACCTAATAGTAATAAAACACAATGTTAATATTGGAATAACATCAGCTTTACGACTTGAGCGCTACTTTTGCCCCAACAAACAAACACATACGATGAACTTAAAATTTTTGATCCTAACCTTATTCATAAGCGTTTTCGGATTTTCTCAAAACAAAGGCACCATTACTGGAATTGTATCCGATAAAGATTCCAACAATCAATCCCTACCTTTTGCTAATGTAGTTTTAAAAGGAACAAAAATTGGTGTCAATACAGACATTGATGGAAAATA
>JBOFUD010000363.1:0-1699 GCA_051652385.1 Flavobacterium sp. | reverse complement strand
AAACTCGCACCAAAAGCACCTGCACCGTTGGTAGAAGTTCCGACTCCACGTTGCAACTGAATACTCTCGACCGACGAGGCAAAATCAGGCATATTGACCCAATACGTACCATGACTTTCGGAGTCGTTGTAAGGAATGCCGTTGATGGTTACGTTTACACGCGTGGCATCGCTACCACGCACTCGAATGCCGGTGTAGCCGATTCCATTTCCAGCATCGGAAGTGGTCACTACCGAGGGCATGTAATTCATCAAAATTGGAATATCTTGACCTAAATTTCGAAATTGAATCTCTTTTTTGGTCAAATTGCTAAAGGAAACGGGGGTTTTGGAAGTGACCCGTACAGCCGACACCAAAACATCATCTAATTGGTTGACTTTGGTCGTGTCTTTTACTTGTGCAAAAGAGAAAAAAGAGAATAGAAAAAAGAGAATAGAAAAAAAACGCAAAGGAACTGTCTTGGTACTTTGTACTTTATACTTTGTACTTTTTGAATAAAATAAAGGGGTCATCCGTAAATAGGTTTACGAATAAAAGGGGGAATTATTCTTTTGTTTTTAATTAATAAATGATTTGTTCTTATGACAAGACACTAGTGTGCACGCTACTATTTTGTCATTTTTTCCCTTGGCAGCATTACCCGCCCAGGTTCTTTGGGTATGATCTCAGCTCGTTATTTAGAGCACCCCTTTGAGACGGGTCAAATGTAGAAAAAAAGTAAGAAGTAACAAGCAACAAGCCATATTATTTTTAAAACACTAAAAACCAAATCAGTAAAAAAAAACAATTTTATCATTTTTGAATTCGCTACAAGTCGGGACGCCTTCTCAATTTCTTAAGTTCAGCACTGTTTTTCTTGTCTTTAATTCGTTTTCTAATAGCCGATTTAGGAATTTTGGTAGCTTTGCGTTCCTTTGCCACAAACAAACCTTGTTGGAGTAAGGCTAAAAATCGTTTGATTACGATGGCTTTGTTTTTTAACTGACTTCGATCTTCATCACAGTTTAAAATCAAAATTTTTTCTGATGTTAGTCGATTAGCCCATTTAATTTCCAAAAGCTGTTTTTCTTTAAAGGATAAGGCCTGCGACTGTTGCAAGCTAAAACTCAATACCACTTTTGAGGATACTTTATTAACATTCTGCCCGCCAGCGCCGCTACTTCGTACCGCTTTAAACTGCAATTCTTTAATTAATTTTTCTTTATCCATATTACAAAACAGACTCCAATTGATGACTGGGTTTTAGTAAGTCGTTTACATTTTTTACTGGATTAAAAGTAATAATTGGAACCTCAACAAAAATAGAAATCCAATTGGCCATCGCTCCATTCCACAATCCAGGTAACTCATAGGATTTCATAATTCCAGAACCCCATTTTCGCTCCAAAACAAAGCCACTAGTTTCGTCTATAAACTGAGACAAATCAAATTTGTCGCCCTTATAATCTTTAATGCCACAAACCAAATCAACGGGATTAAAGTGGGTAGAAAAGTCTACAACTTTCCTTTGACTATCGTTATTTAGATCAATTTGACTAGCCTCTACGATTTGAAGTGACTTGTTTCCATTTCGATCAATAACCCAAAATGGTCCGCCACCCGGTTCTCCTTCATTTTTTACCATACCACACACGCGAATAGGTCGATTCAAAACACTAATTAATTCCAAAACTTTATTTTCAAATGTATATTTTGAAAA
>JBOFUD010000362.1:0-5586 GCA_051652385.1 Flavobacterium sp. | reverse complement strand
TACGGAATGTTTGAGAAGCAATTCGAGGGATTCTTCGAAGGGTTGAAATAAATCAGACTGGGTGATTTTTTCGAAATCCTTGGGAATGGATTTAAAATCCAACGCGACGTAATCGATGGTTTGTTGGTCGAGTAGGGCTTGAAGCACTTTGGGTTTGGAGCCGTTGGTGTCTATTTTGACCAAAAAGCCCATTTTTTTGACGGTTGCTATAAAATCGGTTGCGTTTTTATGCAATAAACATTCACCTCCGCTAAAAACTACGGCGTCGAGCAGGTTTTTTCGGGTGGTAAGAAAGTCTAGGGCATGCTGAAATGTTAGTTTTCCTTTTCCTAGTACTATCTCGGGATTGTAGCAGTATAGGCACCGCATGTTGCAGCCTGCAAACCAAAGAATGCAGGCTGACTGATGCGGATAATCCAATAAGGTGAATGGAGTTATACTGTAAATGGGTGTACTAGCACTTTGATTCATTAAAATGGGTGCGTTGTTTGTGTTCTCCTTTTTTGCCAATGTTGAAGCTTTCTACCGGACGGTGGTAGCCCATGACGCGGGTGTACACTAAACATTTGGTTCTGCGTTCTGTGTTGGCTGCTAAAACGGGATGTATTTTCATTTTTATTAGGGTTTAAAGTTGTTTAAAAGTTTAAGATTGTTTAAAGTGGTTTAAAGGTTTAAGGTTGTTTAAAGGTTTGAATTGTTTAAAGTTTAACGTTTTTTGGATGTTTTCAAAAATGTACTTTGTGGCTCTTTAGCCCCGATCGCAGTGGTATCCTTTTCCTTTTTTCTTTTAAAAAAGGAAAAGATATAACGGAGAGCGGGACGTTGTTTCCTTAAAATACCTTTTGATTGCCGCTCCTTATTTTGCTAGTGTCGCTTCTTTTTCTTGGATTAGCGCTTCGTCACATTTTGGACAGTATTCGTGTTCGCCATTGAGGTAACCGTGTACGGGGCATACGCTGAATACTGGTGTTACGGTGATGTAGGGCAATTTGAAATTTGAAATTACTTTTTTGACGAATTGTTTACAGGCTTCGGAGGAGCTGATTTTTTCGCTCATGTAAAGGTGTAAAACGGTTCCGCCGGTGTATTTGCATTGTAGGCCGTCTTGTAAATAAAGCGCCTCGAAGGGATCTTCGGTATGATCGGCTGGGATTTGTGAACTATTGGTATAATAAATATTTTCGCCTTCTCCGGCTTGAAGGATGTCGGCAAAGCGTTTTTTGTCTTCTTTGGCAAAACGGTAGGTGGTTCCTTCGGCTGGTGTGGCTTCGAGATTGTATAAGTTTCCGGTGCTTTCTTGAAATTCTTTCATTCGGTTACGAATGTGTTCTAGGATTTCGCCTGCAAATTCGATTCCGGTTGGCGTGGCAATGGTATCGGTATTGTTGCTGAAGTTTAGGATCATTTCGTTCATTCCGTTTACCCCGATGGTGGAGAAATGGTTTCGGAAATGGGTTAAATATCTTTTGGTATACGGGAACAATCCGCGGTCGTACATTTCTTGAATAAAGACTCTTTTCTTTTCTAAGGTGGATTTTGAAATGTAGAGCAAGTTGTCTAATTGTTCGATTAAACCGGCTTTGTTGCCTTTGTATAAATACCCAAGTCGTGCCATATTGATGGTGACTACTCCGATACTTCCGGTCATTTCGGCGCTACCAAAAAGACCATTTCCGCGTTTTAGAAGTTCGCGTAAGTCCAATTGTAATCGACAACACATACTACGAACGGCATTGGGTTTGTAGGCATTTGGGTTTTCTTCTTTGTTGCCATTTTCGTCGAGTACATATTGGCTCCCGATGAAGTTTTGGAAGTAAGAAGATCCGATTTTGGCGGTGTTTTCGAATAAAAGTTCGGTGTTTTCTCCGTCCCAATCAAATTCTTCGGTGATGTTTACCGTTGGAATCGGGAAGGTAAACGGTTGTCCGTTGGCATCGCCCTCGGTCATTACGGTATAATACGCTTTGTTGATGAGGTTCATTTCGGTTTGGAAATGCTCGTAACGCAATTCGTTCAATGCAGTAACACCTCTTTCTTTAGCTCTTTTTAGTATATCGGCTCCTGTTTCATTTTCGAAAAAATGAACGTCTTTTTTGGTTGGGATTTGAGTTTTCAAATCGTCAGGCACCACCCAGTCCAAGGTGATGTTGGTAAAAGGCGATTGTCCCCAACGAGCGGGAACATTTAAATTGTACACAAAACTACGCACCGCTTTGAGTACTTCGTCAAACGATAAATTATCCTTGAAAACGTAAGGCGCCAAATAGGTGTCAAATGAACTGAAGGCTTGTGCGCCTGCCCATTCGCTTTGCAAAATTCCTAAAAAGTTAGCCATTTGTCCTAAGGCTTCTCTAAAATGAGCGGGTGGTCTGCTTTCTACACGACCGCGAACCCCATTGAATCCTTCGTTCAATAATACTCTTAAGCTCCAACCGGCACAATATCCTGTTAAGCAATCTAAATCGTGAATATGAATGTCTCCGTTTCTATGGGCGTATCCTTCTTGTTTGGTGTAGACTTTATCTAACCAATAGTTGGCAATGATTTTTCCAGCTACATTGTTTACTAAACCAGCATTAGAATAGGAAGTATTGGCATTGGCATTGATGCGCCAATCGGTTTGGTGAATGTATTCTTCTATAGTTTGGGTGCTATCTACATAAGTCGTGTCTTCGTTGATGCCTTCGGCATGTTCGCGTTGTAATTTACGAGTGTGTCTAAACAGCATGAAGGAACGCATGACATCAAAATGATTGTTTTCAAAAAGTGTTTTTTCGATGCAATCTTGAATTTCTTCTACCGCCCAAGTGGTTTTGGTATCTAGCGCTTCCATTACTTTTACAAGGGCTTGTTCGTCTATGGCTAAATGGACACTTTTGAAACTTTTATCAATGGCGTCTTTGATTTTGAAAGCTTCAAATGGCTTGTATTCTCCATTTCGTTTGATTACGTATTTTTCCATAGTTCTGAAAGTTTTAATTTGTAAAAAGTTGTTAAAAATGCGGACAGATTAATAAGCTATTTTGTTTCTGATTTTTTATTTGAAACATGAAAATTCCAAATCGCTTTGTTGTAAACGACTTAAAATCAGTATTTTAAAATAGTATTGGAATCTGTTTTGGTATAGTGCAATTTTACCGCTAATGGCTGTTCTTCGGACTGATATTTATCATGTTTGTGTTTTTTTTATAAGCATTGAAAAAGCACTCAAATCTGCTGAATTCGTTGGTGTTTTTTGGTTATCCTCCTTTTGTTGTTAATAACTTAGTTGAAGTGCTAACTCTTAAAATTTTTACAAAAGAGGAAGGTTTGGGATTTCTATTTGATAATTTTGAATCTTAAAATAGTATAAAATGAAAAATAGTTGGTGTTTTTTGTGGGTTCTTTTCTTTGTTTTTCAGGTACAAGCTCAAAAGAAAGAATATCAAATAGGATTTAAATCTGCTAAAGATTTGCAAAAGTTTATGAGTTATTCTAAAAATTCGTATCCCCTAGTAAGCGCGCATCGCGGTGGACCAATAGCTGGTTTTCCTGAGAATTGTACGGCTACTTTTCAAAACACGATTCAGTTTAATCCTTCGATAATCGAAACGGATATTGCCATGAGTAAAGATTCGGTTTTGGTGATGATGCACGACGACAAGTTGGACAGAACCACTACGGGAACAGGATTAATCGGCAAGTACACTTATAAAGAGTTGCAAGATTTTTATTTGGAAGATCCACAAGGCAATGCTACTCCTTATAAAATAGAAACATTAGATCAAGTGTTGCAATGGGGGAGAGGAAAAGTAATTTTTAATTTAGATATCAAAAAAGGGGTACCAATGCAGATGATTGTTGATGCGGTACGTCGTAACAAAGCCGAAGCCTATTCAGTACTAATTACGTATAATGCCAATCAAGCTGCTGAAGTAGCGCGTTTGGCTCCCGATTTAATGATTTCTGTTTCTGCAAGAGGTAAGGAGGATGTAGAACGTATGGAGGCTTTGGGTGTTAAAGCCGATAAAATGATCGCTTTTGTAGGGACTTCAGCGCCTAAACCAGAGGTGTATGCATATTTGCACAGCCGAAAAATTGCCTGTATTGTTGGAACCATGGGGAATATTGATAAAAGTGCTGCGGCCAATGGCGATGTGTTGTATTATCAATTAGTATCGAACGGCGCTACGATTTTGTCCTCAGATCGAGTAAAGGAAGCTGGCGTACAGTTGGAGCAATATGCATTGGATAAAAAATTGAAATCTAAGCATATTAAAGTGGTAAAGAAGTAATCCGATTATAAAACAACAAACCCGATAATACATCATTATCGGGTTTGTTGTTTTATGATTAAAAAGAGATTTACTCCTTCAATCGGCAAGCTTTAACATCGCCATCAACTACAACTTCTGTCATTCCAAGAGCAGAAAGGTTTTTCATGGCTTTGTCCCATTTTTTACCGCTTAATTCTGATTTTATTTTTAGTAAACCAAACTCCATTTGGTGGTCATTGGCTTGTAAAATGGTAACTATTGCTTTTTCGTCAGCTTCCAATTCTACTTGTATTTTTTTCTTCTCAGGACGCATTTGTGGGAACAATAATACTTCCTGAATTGACGCGTTATTGGTCAAAAACATCATCAAACGGTCCATTCCAATTCCTAAACCAGAAGTTGGTGGCATTCCGTATTCCAAAGCTCTCAAGAAATCTTCGTCAATAGTTCCATTAGCTTCGTCATCTCCTTTTTCAGCCAAACGCATTTGGTCTTCAAAACGTTCTCTTTGGTCAATTGGGTCGTTCAATTCGGAGTAAGCATTGGCGATTTCTTTTCCGCAAACCATCAATTCGAAACGTTCTGTTAATTCAGGATTGTCGCGGTGTTCTTTACACAATGGTGACATTTCTTTTGGATAGTCTGTAATGAAAGTGGGTTGAATATAATTTCCTTCGCATTTAGCGCCAAAGATTTCGTCAATCAATTTTCCTTTACCCATGGTGGCGTCTACTTCAATTCCCATGCCTTTGGCGGCCTCAAAAAGTTCGGTTTCCGATTTGCCCGAAATATCAAAACCTGTAAAATGTTTGATAGAGTCGGTCATCGTTACTCGAGCATAAGGCGCCTTAAAGTTAATTTGATGTTCGCCAAAAGTTGCTTCGCTTGTTCCGTTAACGCCAATAGCGCAATGTTCTAATAAATTTTCGGTAAAATCCATCATCCAATTGTAGTCTTTGTAGGCTACATATATTTCCATGGCGGTAAATTCTGGGTTGTGGGTTCTGTCCATTCCTTCGTTACGGAAGTTTTTCGAAAACTCATATACGCCATCAAAACCACCTACAATCAATCTTTTCAAATACAATTCATTGGCAATACGCATATACAACGGCATGTCTAAAGAGTTGTGGTGCGTAATAAACGGTCGTGCCGCAGCACCACCTGGTATAGATTGTAAAACGGGTGTTTCTACCTCTAAATATCCTTTATCGTTAAAGAAGGAACGCATTGCGGTGAACAATTTGGTTCTTTTGATAAAGGTTTCTTTTACGTGTTGGTTTACGGTCAAATCTACATAACGCATACGGTAACGCAACTCGGCATCGTT
>JBOFUD010000361.1:0-1861 GCA_051652385.1 Flavobacterium sp. | reverse complement strand
CCGCTATGTTTCCGATTAAACCCGAAACCGTGTATTTTACAAAAGTTGGATTTCCAGTTATAGCTTGCGGACTCGCTGCAATTGGGGCATTGTTTACCAATACAACAGCACCAGTTTCTGTAATTATATTGAGTCCGCCTGTATAAGTAATAGCGCCAATTTCTTGAATGTTCGGAATATTATCTACCACATTTGGCGTAGAACAATTCAAAGGCGGTACAAAAAACAGGTTTTGATTGGCTGGCGCTGCCGTTCCTCCAATACTTTGATACGCAAAAACTTTCTCAGAAGAGGTTACATATAGACTACCATTAATAAAATTGGCACCATCAATAGCAACATATTCTCCTTTATTCAAGGTGGTAAAAGGCGTGGAATTTCCGTTCAAAAATACCTTGGTTTGGTCTGAATGCGCGACTAGCAACACTCGTTCTAGTTCATCTGTGCCTAATCCTTTGGCAAAAATATACTCGGTTCCTGTGCGTTCAATTGGTACAATTTGATCAAAACCCACATCTCTTCCTCTCGGGTTTCCAGACCCATCAACCGCCGTGCTATTGCTTCCACAAAACGAACCTGAGTTGACCACTACGGCTTTGTCTGATTCTACCAAAGCACCTATCATTTTCGCACTATTCGAAGGAGTACTCGCCGAATTAATGTTTTCAAAAGCCATTACATAGCTTTCGTTTTTGTTCAAAGTAACCGTTATAGGGCCACTAACCACGTTTCCATCGGTAAAAACAGTGCCTATGGGTAAATTTGAAAGGGTAACTTTCGTATTATTTTCAGTAGCCATAATGGAGGCAAAATTCAATAAAGTAGGATCAAAAAGGGGATTCAACATCGCACCCAAACGAAACGTTTTTCCCAGCGCACTATTCCCTTTCGAAACCAATCCTCCCGCATGGTTGTATCCTCCGTTATTGGTTCTAGCGGCATTCACCCGAATATTGGCATAGATCAAATCTTCGGCTTCAATTACGTATCCTTTATTTCTTACAATACCAATAGTGTTTTTTGGAGTAAACAATTGCGTAAAATCGCCTATTCCAATAAAATGGCGGTACGGATTTAGATTATTCACCACGCCCGTAATCACATTCCCCCCATTTTCAATAATTCTAAAAGGCACATTAATAGTATTTGGCGTAGAAATATAAATATAATGATCCTCAACCACGTTCGACTGAGCGGCAATAGGAGGTAAGTAATGGGTTTTGCTAAATTGAGCGTGTGTGATACAAGCAAAAAACAGCAAAAAAAGGGATACAATTTTTTTCATAGTTTGGTCAAAAACAAGCTGGATAGTTACAAAATTGCTGCTTTTTAGGAGCCGCAACAAAGGTTTTTTTTTGGTTTCAATGGTCCCGTTATCCGCTATATCTTTTCCTTTTTTTTAAGAAAAAGGAAAAGGATGCCGCTCCTACCGGGGCTAAAAGCTAACATCTTGATTTTTTGGAAGCGGTACAAACCGCTGACCTACATTGTATTAGCTACTAATCAAAAATAGGTTTAAAATATGGATTAAAAAAGTGTTAAAAATGCATTTCCAAAAAGTTCAGTACTAGTAGTTTGCCTTTTTTTAAGCCTAAAAAAAACTAAAAAAATTCGTGAACTTCACTCATCTTTTTAAACTAAAATGACCTTTTATAGTTCTTCCATTTTCCAAAATCAAATGAAACCAATAATCATCCGAGGGCAAAAAAGTATCTGTAAACGTTCCGTCCCAACCCAAACTTGTAGCAGTTAATTCTTTCAATAATTTGCCGTAGCGATCAAAAATGACCATTTTCGAATGGGGTACAATTTCCCAATTCTTAATCGTCCAAACGTCATTAAAACCATCTCCGTTTGGAGT
>JBOFUD010000360.1:0-2294 GCA_051652385.1 Flavobacterium sp. | reverse complement strand
GATAATTTTAAATGTCCACTTCTAATATTTTCAATAAGAAACTTTTTTATACCAATGGCGTGGTTCTGTAGTCCACTAGCTTGGTGATCATGGTGTTGTCCCCCAAGCGAACAGCCCACTTCATTGCTGTCCACCCATTGTAGTCAGTAGTGTCCATGTCCACCCCTGAGAGAAACCAGGCATGCAATAGCGCATGATCTCTCTTTCGGACTGTTCTGTAGAGGGACATTTGTGGCATAAAGATATGTTAAATAATATATTTTAGAAAATGTGTATAATCTAAGAAAAATGCTTATTGTTTCTTATATAAAGGTATATGTGGATCTTAAAAGTCTACACACTTTTGTTAAAATTGAAGTTTTTTTGTCATGTAAAAAAGGAAATCAAGAAGAATCATGTCGGAACATGTTCCACCTTCACTGTAAAATTGCAACCTATAAAAGTAAGTGAATAACAATAAGAATCATTTAAATGAAAAGTTAAAAATGTGCAATAACCAGGTTTTAGCCTTGCAATTTTATCAAGGGTGTGTAGACTATTTGGGTCCACTCTATTAGTAAAAAACGAAAGAATTGACTAAATTAGTGCTTACTGGATCAATTCCACGCCAATTCTCACTGGGTGTAGTTTAACAGTGAACCCTTTCCACCGCAGGAGCTCGATAACTAGAAAACGCCTACAAGACACAGCAGTGTATACGTTAAAATTCTGGGAGCAGTTCATACCAGAAGAACTGTTTGAGCAATTTAAAGATTTATTTCCAAGCACACTTTCAGGTTGCCAGTCCATCACAGTTACATCTATGGGCAACTGAGCATCTCTAATTCAACATGTCAAATTGTGATAAACCACCTTTGAAAACAGTTTTTGAAATTGACACTGAACAGTTGAATAGTTTTTGTTTATGGAAGTGATGGAAACACCCCCTTTCAATAGGGCTGTGGTACGCCTGATGCTTGTTTGGAAAGAAACTGAACTATTAATTTGGCCTGAAACTATGGGATTCTTCCAGGGTAAGATGGGGCAACATAAATGAATGAATGGCTCTTTAGTAGTTGAATGTCAATGCTGCTAAACAAACAAATCATTGGAGCTCATTGAGTTCACAGCCTGTTAAATTACATAAATGCTTGAGAATACCTGTTCTTAATGGCCAAGTGTAATGGGCAATGTTTAGAGCTGTTCACTGCACCATTGTCCAATAGGAACATAACCATTTCCCCATTTCCCAACCGACAGGCTGTATGGAGAGGTGTATATCCCATATAGTCTTCAGAATTGACATCCACCTTCAAATGATTATCAAAAATGAAAAAGATTTTCCAATTATGAATTTCACCGTTTGCTGTGTTGGTTACAGCATATTTTTACATAAACATTGTAACACTTAGATTACATGTTCTAGGAGAACTTGAAGATCGATAAAATGATTGTTCTCCACAGCACGAGAAGCAAGCGAAGGAAGAATTCTTGCCATCAATTCTGACTTCTCCTGAGAAATAATAAAAAAGTCACAGTGCTGATCTAACTCTCAAAAATGTATTCGTAAACTGAATTTAAAATGTGAAAAGCTGCGTCTAAAAAACTACAAATTAAATTGTAAAGTGTGGGGCAGACTATATAAAAAATGTGCATGTACAGCACAACTGACAGAGCTCACAGTTACTGCACAACTAAACATACCGCCTGGGTTTTGCCATGAAGCCAGTTGAGTTCCATCACTTCTTCCAGAATATTCAGGAACGTCTTGTTGCGGACCACCAATCTACTGACGTCTGTCTCCAAATAATCTGGTGTCTGCATGATGAAACTGTGACCTGAACACACAAGGAGCAAACACTCAACAAACCAAATGAAATGTGAATAAAAGATGTCTTCCCTTGAAATTTTCTCCATAAACCTTTCAAGCCCAGATCAGATTTCCCCTTTTCTTCAGCCGAGACCTATGACGCCCCCCAGTGGATAACTGCCGTATTACACATTCACACGTCTAACAGTTCACGGAACATTTTTTTTGCATACGTTTTTAGGGATGGTTATAAAATGTACATCTAATATATTGTATTCATATATTGTCCTGCGTTTTTTAAGTTCTTTCTCCAGTTTTGGATGAATACAGCCCCTCGTACTGCACGACCAATTTACCATCGTAATGCAGCCAGAATCGTGATCGTACACGGAAAGCTTCAAGGCGGTTTGTGATCTGTGTGAGGTAAACTATTACATACCATAAACTACCAGATGAAACAAACCTGAAAAGTTGTGTCTGGAAATATCTGCTAACCTGCTTCAAA
>JBOFUD010000359.1:0-3898 GCA_051652385.1 Flavobacterium sp. | reverse complement strand
ACAATTTTGAATCAAATCAGCCAAGATCCTGCTTTTATTTTAGTTAAAAGCATGGCCGATATGTATTTTAAAGAAGTGGCACCAACCTACGACGATTTAAACTCAAAAATTACGGAATTGCAACGCAATTACATGAAAGCGCAGCTGGAAGTTGGCGGCAAAGAATCTAGAATTTTTCCAGACGCCAATAGCACCCTCCGAGTAACGTATGGAAAAGTAAAAGGATACGAACCACGAGACGGCGTATATTACAATCCTGTAACCTATCTCGATGGCGTTATGGAAAAATATATCCCTGGTGATTATGAATTTGACGTATCTCCAAAATTAATTGAACTTTTCAACAACAAAGATTACGGCGACTATGCAGAGAACGGAAAAATGCCCGTTTGCTTTATAGGAACCAATCATACTACCGGAGGAAATTCGGGAAGTCCTGCTCTAGACGCCAAGGGAAACCTAATCGGATTGAATTTTGATCGTGTTTGGGAAGGAACCATGAGCGACATCTACTACGATCCAAGCATTTGCAGAAATATCATGGTCGACATTCGTTACGTCCTATTTATAATTGACAAGTACGCAGGTGCAAAAAACATACTAGAGGAGCTACAAATAGTACATCCTAAAAAAATCAAAAAATCAAAAAAATAACCAACCACTATCTCTATTACAAGTGCATGTGGCTATCTGGCACGCTATTTGATTTGAACCCCAATGTGAGCGAAGGATATAATTCAAAAAAAAATCAAAAAAATATATTGCGTATTAATTTTTTTATATCTTTGCCACGAATTAATAATTAACCTTTATAATAAAATTAAGATGAAAAAAGTATTTTTAAGTTTAGCTGCTGTTGCTGTATTAACTGTTGTATCTTGTAAAAAAGCTGACGCTGCTGCTGAAGGAGCTGAAGTTGCTGTTGACTCTGCTGCTGTAGCTGTTGACTCTGCTGCTGCACCAGCTGTTGATTCTGCTGCTACTGTTGTTGATTCTGCTGCTGCAACTACTGCTGCTCCAGTTGAAGCTGCTCCAGCTAAGTAATTTTTAAATTACAGAAAAAATCAAGCCATCCATGTGATGGCTTTTTTTATGCCTTAAAAAAAGCTTAAGAAACTCTTAAGCTTTTACTATTTTTTAACAATTAAAAATTAGTCCGGAAAAACAAAAGAATCATTGGAGAAATCCAAAATCTCCGCCAAAATTGCCGAAGATTGTATCTCATTAATTCCCTTAATCAATCGAAGCTCGGTAGTATACTTTCTACTAGTCGCCATTTGACGTTCTCCCAACAGTAGCTTAAAAAAAAACTTACCTCCTGCCGATTTTACTTTTACAAAAATTACCTCCCTTAGCGAAGCTTTAATCAAGGCAATATCCTCTTCCCCTTCAAACTTCAATTCATAACTCTGACTAGTAAAAATGACTTTTCCTTTACGGGAAGTAAAAACAAATTTGTAGGTGTCATTAAAACGCTTGCTTATTACAAAAGCCCCCATATTGGTTTATTAAAAAAATTGTGATTGTAAAACTACAGACCTAGATATCCTTAAAACAAAAAAAGCCTCTTCAAAAGAAGAGGCTTAGTACTCAGAGCGGGACTTGAACCCGCACGAACATTGCTGTTCACTGGATTTTAAGTCCAGCGTGTCTACCAATTTCACCATCCGAGCATCATGTGGTGCTTGAGCGAAAAACGGGGCTCGAACCCGCGACCTCGACCTTGGCAAGGTCGCGCTCTACCAACTGAGCTATTTTCGCATTTCAAATTCTTAAAGAACCGCAACAATTGTTTGTCATTGCGGTTGCAAATGTAACACAAATATTGAATTCCACAAACCTTTTTTAGAAAAAAATTACAACAAAAACATAACTTTTTGATAACCCAGCGGTTATCAAAAAAATTATTTTCTACTCAACATTCTTTTTATTTCATTGAGCTTCATTAAGGCCTCCATTGGGGTGATGGCATTTATATCCAATTGCAAAATTTCTTCTTTGATTTCTTCTAATAATGGATCATCCAAGTTAAAGAAACTCATTTGCAAATCATCTTTAACCGTTTTTAAGCCATTTAAAGCATCGCCAGAATGGTCTTTTTCCAATTTCTTTAATATTTTTTGTGCTTTTAAAATCACCAACTGTGGCATTCCCGCCATTTTTGCCACATGAATTCCAAAACTATGAGCCGATCCTCCTTTTACCAATTTTCGAACAAAAAGAACGGTATCTTTTAACTCTTTTACCGCTACATTATAATTTTGAATACGAACCAACGATTCGCTCATCTCATTCAATTCATGATAATGGGTAGCAAAAAGCGTTTTAGGTTTTGAAGGATGCTCGTGTAAAAACTCAGCAATTGCCCAAGCGATAGAAATACCGTCGTATGTACTTGTACCGCGACCGATCTCATCCAAAAGCACCAAACTTCGATCAGAGATATTATTCAAGATTGAAGCCGTTTCATTCATTTCGACCATAAAAGTAGATTCACCCATCGAAATATTATCAGAAGCCCCTACTCGTGTAAAAATTTTATCTACAATGCCCATTCGAACGCTATCCGCCGGAACAAAACTTCCCATTTGAGCCAAGAGTACAATCAAAGCCGTTTGTCGCAAAATTGCCGATTTACCCGACATATTGGGGCCGGTAATCATGATTAATTGTTGCGTTTCTCGGTCCAGAAAAACATCATTGGCAATATACGGCATGCCAACCGGCAATTGTTTTTCAATTACAGGATGGCGACCGTTTTTGATCTCCAGCTCAAATGAATCATCCAACTCAGGGCAAACATATTTGTTTTCAATCGCCAATTGCGTAAACGAACACAAACAATCCAACTGAGCTACCAAATTGGCATTCATTTGTACCGGCTTTATATAGGTTGAAATCCATTGGACTAATTGTTCGAAAATCTCTCCTTCAATTTTATGTATTTTTTCTTCGGCTCCTAAAATTTTGGTCTCGTATTCTTTTAGCTCCTCTGTAATGTAGCGTTCCGCATTCACTAGAGTTTGCTTACGAATCCATTCGGTCGGCACTTTGTCTTTGTGCGTATTTCGAACTTCTATATAATATCCGAAAACATTATTAAAAGAAATTTTCAACGAAGAAATCCCCGTGCGCTCCGATTCTCTTTTTTCAATTCCATCCAAGTATTCCTTTCCAGAGGTCGAAATAGCTCGCAACTCATCCAACTCAGCATGCACTCCTACCGCTATGGCATTTCCTTTGGCAATGGCCACTGGTGCATCTTGATTTAACGTTGTTTTTATCTTCTCGCGAAGCAAATCGCAACTGTGCAAACTATCACCAATTACTTTTACTGCTTCTTGCGGACTTTGTAAGGCTATCGTTTTAATCGGAAGAATGGCATCTAAGGACTCTTTTAAATACACCACTTCTCGAGGAGAAACTTTACCAGCAGCAATTTTTGAAATCAAACGCTCCAAATCAGAAATCTGTTTGATTTGATATTGTATTTGCTTTAAAACTTCTTGATTATCTTTTAAATAAGCCACCACTTGATGACGACTTTGAATTCTGGAAGCATCCTTCAAAGGCAAAGCCAACCAACGCTTCAGTAATCGTCCGCCCATAGGCGAAAGCGTTCGGTCGATTACATCCAACAAAGTAACCGCATTGGGATTGTAACTATGGTACAATTCGAGATTGCGAATCGTAAAACGATCCATCCACACATAAGCATCTTCGGCTATGCGTTGAATTGCCGTAATATGTTGCACTCTGTTGTGCTGTGTTTCTGATAAATAGTACAAAATAGCACCCGAAGCCACCATTCCTTCTTTCAATTCTTCAACACCAAAACCTTTTAATGACGTGGTTTGAAAATGCTTTGTTAAAATCTCAAAGGCATAATCTTCTTTGT
>JBOFUD010000358.1:0-9994 GCA_051652385.1 Flavobacterium sp. | reverse complement strand
AAAAAAAGGCCTAAAACTCGCGTTTTAGACCTTTAGTACCTTATAAAAATAAATCAATTTACCACTTGATAATCGCGCTAGCCCACGTAAAGCCGCTACCAAAAGCCGCAAGAACAATCGTGTCACCCGACTTAATTTTGCCTTGTTCCCAAGCTTCGGTTAAAGCGATCGGAATAGACGCTGCGGTAGTGTTTCCGTATTTTTGAATATTATTAAACACTTGATCGTCGGTCAATTTGAATTTGTTTTGAATGAATTGCGAAATTCTCAAATTCGCTTGATGTGGAATCAACATATCAATATCTGAAACCTCCAAATTGTTAGCCTGTAATCCTTCGTTGATGACTTCCGCAAAACGAACCACGGCGTTTTTAAACACAAATTGTCCGTTCATGTGAGGATAGTAACTTTCGTCATTCGGATCGTTGTCGGCTACAATATCACTAACCCAACGACCGCCCATTCCTGGTGCAATTAAAGCCAATTCTTCAGCATGTTGCCCTTCAGAATGTAAGTGCGTGGACAAAATACCTTTGGTCAAATCTTCTTCTCTTGTCAAAACTGCTGCTCCGGCTCCATCGCCAAAAATGACCGAAACGCCTCTGCCACGAGTGGTCATATCTAATCCAGAAGAGTGAACTTCGGAACCAATTACCAACACGTTTTTGTACATTCCTGTTTTGATGTACTGATCAGCGACAGATAATCCGTATACGAATCCAGAACATTGATTGCGAATATCGATAGCGCCCACGGTTTTTAAACCTAAATCGCGTTGCACCAAAACTCCAGGTCCTGGAAAATAATAATCAGGACTCAAGGTAGCAAAAACAACAAAATCAATATCCTCTTTGGCAATGCCTGCTCGCTCAATTGCAATTTTGGCCGCTTTTACTCCCATTGATGTAGTGGTGTCTTCTCCTTTGATGATGTGGCGACGCTCTTTAATCCCGGTGCGTTCCTCAATCCATTCATCATTCGTGTCCATAATTTTAGACAAATCCTCATTGGTTACCACATTCGAAGGAACATAAAATCCTAATCCTGCTATTTTTGAGTGATACATACGTTTTTTATTTTTTGAATTCTGATTGGCTAAATTAAACATCTTTTAAAAAAACTGTACATATTTTGATTCTTTTTTTGATTAATTCATTTCTAAAGCCCTAAAATTATGAGTTGTCTAGTTTTTTAATGTTTTGAAAACAGAAACAATACACTAATTCAATGTAACATTTACGACTAAATAATGTCTAATTTGGTTTTAAGACATTTTCTAAACAAATTTTCAAATTTATGAAGTTGCAAATCACCCTTTTAGTACTAGGTTTTAGTTTTTCGTTGTTGGCACAAGAAAACTTGAGCTATCAAAAACCTTCAAAATCGATTTTGGACTTGGCCGATTTTGAAAGAGCCCCTTCCGTTTCGATGGACACCAAAAAAGAGTATCTTTTGCTTTCCTATAGAAATACTTACAAAACTCTGGACGACCTCAACCAAGAAGAATTGCGTTTAGGAGGTTTACGTATTAATCCCGTGACGAACATTTCGAGCACCGTTACCTACATCAACAACTTGAAACTTCGAAAAATAAAAGACAAAAACGAAGTGCAAGTGAGCGGATTGCCCGCCCATGCCAAAATCAGCAATTTGACTTGGTCGCCTAATGATACTAAAATTTTATTTACCAATACCGCTGCCACTGGTGTCGAATTATGGGTAATTGATGTGGCTTCGGCTCAAGCCAAAAAACTAACCGAGGCAAATTTGAACGCCAACTTAGGCACACCTTTTAGCTGGTTTAACGACAACGAAACCATCTTGGTAAAACTCTTACCAAGCAACAGGAAACCCTTATTGGATGCCAAAAAAGAGGTGCCAACGGGTCCGATTATTTCAAATGCAAGTGGCGAAAAATCGCAAAACAGAACGTATGCAGATATGTTGAAAAACAAAAATGACGAGGTCAATTTTGAGAACATCATCACCGCTGAATTATATAAAATCACCTTAACCGGAAATAAAACACTATTTAAATCCGCTGATATGTTCGCTGGACAAAGTTTATCACCAGACGGCAATTTTATCATGCTTACTACGATTCAAAAACCGTTTTCTTATATCGTTCCGTTGAATCGTTTCCCCATGAAAACCGTAGTATATGACAAAAATGGAACAGAGGTGAAAACGGTAAACGAAACGCCTTTGAACGAAATCATGCCCAAAGGATTTATGGCGGTTCAAAAAGGAAAAAGATCATTACAATGGAGAAATGACAAACCCGCTACTTTGGCTTTTGTACAAGCCTTAGACCAAGGAGATCCAGCGAATAAAGTGGATTTTAGAGACGAAGTGTTTTTATGGGAAGCGCCTTTTACCGCCGACCCAACATCGCTAGTAAAAACACCTCAGCGTTTTGATAACATTATTTGGGGAAATGACGCTATTGCCATCGTTTCTGATGAATGGTATGACAGTAGAAATACCAAAACCTACCTCATCAATCCTTCCAATCCTTCGCAACAACCCAAAGTAATTACCGACAGAAACTCGCAAGACGTATACGCAGATCCGGGTAATTTTGAAACTAGAAAAAACCAATTCAACCGCTATGTTTTGGTGATAGAAAACAACAACGTCTTTCGTATTAGCGAAGGCTACACCAAAGAGGGACAATTCCCATTTATTGACGAATTAACCTTAAAAACTTTACAAAGTAAACGTTTATACACCTCGAGTTATAAAGATAAAAAAGAAGAATTGATCGAAATTGTGGATTTAAAAAAAGGAACGATTTTGGTACAAATTCAGTCCAAAAATGATTATCCAAACTACTACTTTAGAAACATCAACCAAAAAGAAAAAATCACACCTATAACCGATTTCAAAAATCCGTTTGAAAGCATTAAAAATGTAAGTAAAGAAGTCATCAAATACAAACGTAAAGATGGGATCGAACTGTCTGGAACTTTGTACTTACCAATAGGATATGACAAAACCAAAAAAGAAAAATTACCGCTATTGATTTGGGCGTATCCCGCAGAGTTTAAAGATAAAAATAGCGCAGGACAAAGTACACAAAACCCCAATGAATTTACATTCCCTTCTTATGGCTCTTTTGTGTATTGGGTCACCAAAGGCTATGTGGTTTTGGATGATGCCTCTTTCCCGATCATTGGCGAAGACACGACAGAACCAAATGATAATTTCATTACACAATTGGTAGATAATGCCGAAGCCGCTATCAATGCAGTGGACGCTTTGGGCTACATTAACCGAAAAAAAGTAGCAGTAGGTGGTCACTCATACGGTGCTTTTATGACCGCTAATTTATTGACACATTCTAACCTTTTTGCTTGTGGAATTGCTCGAAGTGGCGCTTATAACAGAACGTTAACACCTTTTGGTTTCCAAAGCGAACAACGCAATTATTGGGAAGCCCCCGAGGTGTACAATACCATGTCGCCTTTTATGCATGCCAACAAAATGAAAACTCCTTTACTATTAGTGCACGGCGAAGCCGACAACAATCCCGGCACCTTTACCCTACAAACTGAACGCTATTTTCAGGCGATAAAAGGATTGGGCGGCCCAGCCAGAATGGTCATTTTACCCAAAGAAAGTCATGGCTATGCCGCCAAAGAAAACATCTTGCACTTATTGTGGGAACAAGATCAATTCTTAGAAAAGCATTTGAAAAACTAACTCAAATAACTACCAATAAAAAAGAGACAACCCAAAAAATTGTCTCTTTTTTTGTAGAAGAAAAAGAATTACAATATTTTCAAAAACACTTCTTGATTGACATCCAAAGCGGTTTCATGTTCAAAGAAAATCGCTTTGCGATCGAAAGCTGCTTTAATTAAAAAGCGACTGCCTTTAAAATACGACTGTTTTACCACCGCACGCATGGTGCCTACCGGAGAAACTTTTAATTGATGCGGATACAACAATACCATTTCGTCGTTGCCATCTACTGGCATGAGTTGCGACAATCGTAATTCGTTAACTTCTCCAAAGAGCGAGGCCACATATTTATTGATAGGAAACTGATACACCTCTACAGAAGGTGCTTTTTCAACAATACATCCTTGTTGCAGTACGATCGTTTCATCCGAAAAAGACAAGGCATCGGTACTATCATGCGTGGCCACAATACAAGTAATTCCTCTTTTTTTTAGGTAAGCGAACAAGTTTCTGCGCAGGGCATTTTTTCTAAAATTATCAATATGACTAAAAGGCTCATCCAACAACAAAACCTGAGGTTCTACAGCCAAAACCTTGGCCAAAGCCACCCGTTGCTGCTGTCCTCCACTCAAATCTTTAGCACGGACTTTCGCAAAATCTGTCATTTCGACCATTTCGAGTAATTCTTGAATACGTAATTTCTTTAACGGCAAAAATCCATTCGATAAAAACTTACCAACGTTTTCGGCTACGGTTTCAAAAGGCATCAAGTCAAAATCTTGAGCCAAATATTTCATAAACGGCATGCCAGGCACCAAGTTATATTTGGGACCTAACACACGAGTTTGATTAAAGAAAATTTTTCCTTCTTGCAAATCATACATCCCATAAATAAGCTTCAATAAAGTACTTTTCCCACAGCCACTTTCGCCAATAAGCGCAATATTTTGACCTTTTTCGGCGGTAAAATCAACATTTTGAATAATCGGTTTATCCGTGTAGGCGAAAGAAATATTTTGAACTTCAAGCATGAGATAAGGTTTCAATTTTAAAAAAACAAAGATAGTGGCTTTGTAAAAAAAAAGCGGTTGAAAAATATATTTTGTACAAAAAAAAGCTGCTTCAAACAGAAGCAGCCTTCAAAAAAATATAAAAAGCGAAATTATTTACCGCTTTTCGCGTCTTGTATCATCTTGTCATTGGCGGTAATCGCAAATTCAACTCTACGATTTTGGGCTTTCCCCTCTGGCGTGTCGTTGGTAGCAACAGGATCTGCAATTCCAAATCCAGAGGTTTTGAAACGACTGGCTACTAATCCTTTTCCAACTAAATAGGCTTTTACAGACTCGGCTCTTTTTTCAGAAAGAGTTAAGTTGTATTCAGGTTTTCCAGAACTATCTGTATACCCAAAAATTTGAATATCAGTATCACCATATTCTTTGAATACCGGGATCAATTTATCCAAATTTGCTTGCGCCACCGCGGTTAAACTCGATTTATTGGTATCAAAACGAACAGAATTTTCGTTAAGGGTTAAGTGAATTCCTTCGCCTACGCGCTGTACATCGGCGCCAGGAATGGCTTGACTAATTTCGCGAGCCTGCTTATCCATTTTATTTCCGATCAAAGCACCTGCTCCACCGCCTACCGCGGCTCCAATGGCTGCTCCTAAAGCGGCATTTCCGCCTCTACCTAAGTTATTTCCTAAAATTCCTCCAAGTATAGCACCTGCTGCTACTCCAATTCCGGCTCCTTTTTGAGTATTATTGGCGTTTTTAACGGCGTTACATGAAGTAAATAAACTACCTAAAAGGAATAATGAGGCCAAAGTGAGTGTTCCGATTTTTTTCATAATGCTACTATTAATTGGTTTTTGTAAAATAATATACGATGTCTTTTTGTTGCCCCGCAACGTCAATTTTGTCTACTAATTCAAAAGTAGTTGCGGTTTGATTGGCTACACGCAACAGATACCCAGCTTGTACGGTTTTGGATTTTACGCCTGCTTCTACAATTTTCAAAACAAACATGCCTTCTTTGTTAACACTCCACACAATTGGCGATGAAAACGCAGGACAGCCTCCCGCCGTAAGTGCCATATTTCCCTTATTATTGTTCGAAATAAAACTCCAAGTGCTTCCAATAAAACATTTTGAATCGGCAATATTAAAAGAATTCACTTTAAACAAATCAGCTCCGGGATAGTCAACATTGGTGATTTGCCAATTTCCTTTGATCATCACCTCTGATTTTTTATCCAACTTAGTGACTGCAACAGGCTCCGATGGAGCGACTGCTGGGGCGTTTGATTTACAGGCAAAAAGCAAAAAAAACAAACTCCCCAAAACAACAACCTTTTTCATATACAACTCATTTAAAATTAATAACTTAACAAATATACAACTCAAAAAACAGCTTTAACACGAATACCACTGTTTTTTTGTAACAAAGATTCGCTTACCGCCATTTTGTCATTTTACTGTCAAATGGTACTCTATTTGAAGAGCCTGTTGCAGTGAATTAAACTTAAAATATTATTATAATTATGACAACAGGTAAAATTAATGTTTCGGTTGAAAACATCTTTCCTCTAATCAAAAAGTTCCTATACAGCGATCACGAAATTTTCTTGCGTGAACTGATTTCAAATGGAACGGATGCTACTTTAAAATTAAAGCACTTAACTAGCATTGGAGAAGCAAAAGTTGAATACGGCAATCCTATCATCGAGATAAAGGTCGACAAAGATGCAAAAAAAATCCATATTATCGACCAAGGATTAGGGATGACTTCTGATGAAGTAGAAAAATACATCAACCAAGTAGCTTTTTCAGGTGCCGAGGAATTCTTGGATAAATACAAAGATTCTGCAAAGGATTCTGGAATTATTGGTCACTTTGGATTGGGCTTTTACTCTGCCTTCATGGTGGCTGAAAAAGTTGAAATTTTCACCAAATCGTATAAAGACGAACCTGCAGCTCACTGGACTTGCGATGGTAGTCCGGAATTTTCTTTGGAACCTTGCGACAAAACCGATCGTGGTACTGAAATTGTATTGCATGTAGCCGAAGATTCTCTTGATTTCTTGGAAGAAAGCAAAATCAGAGAGTTATTAAACAAATACAATAAGTTCATGCCGATTCCAATTAAGTTTGGAACTAAAACGGAAACACTTCCTAAGCCGGAAGATGCACCAGAAGATTACACTGCAGAAACTATTGAAGTAGACAACATTATCAATAACCCAAATCCAGCCTGGACCAAACAACCAGTAGATTTGAAAGACGAAGATTACAAAAGCTTCTACCGCGAATTGTATCCTATGCAGTTTGAAGAGCCTTTGTTTCACATTCATTTAAATGTAGATTATCCTTTTAACTTAACTGGAATCTTGTACTTCCCTAAATTAGGAGGCGATTTACAAATTCAAAAAGATAAAATTCAGTTGTTCCAAAACCAAGTTTACGTAACCGATAACGTAGAAGGTATTGTTCCTGAATTTTTAATGATGCTTCGCGGGGTGGTAGATTCGCCAGATATTCCGTTGAATGTTTCTCGTTCTGGATTGCAAGCAGATGGTGCAGTGAAGAAAATTTCGAACTACATCACGCGTAAAGTGGCTGATAAATTGAAATCATTATTCAACGAAAACAGAGCTGACTTTGAGGCAAAATGGAATGACATTAAAATTGTTTTGGAATACGGAATGCTTTCAGAAGATAAATTCTATGAAAAAGCAGGTGCTTTTGTTTTGTACCCAACGGTTGATGATAAATATTTCACTCTTGAGGAATTAAAAGAAGCGATCAAAGAAAACCAAACTGACAAGGATGGTAAAACAGTTGTATTGTATGCCGGAAATAAAGAAGCGCAACACTCTTACATAGAAATTGCAAAAGAAAAAGGATACGAAGTATTGTTGTTGGATTCTCCAATTATTCCGCATTTAATTCAAAAATTAGAATCGGACAACAGCGGATTAACCTTTGTACGTGTCGACTCTGACCATATTGATAATTTGATCAAAAAAGAAGAAACGACTATTTCTAAGTTATCTACTGAAGAGCAAGAAAGCTTGAAAACGGTGGTAGAAACTATTGTTCCTAAACAAACATACACCGTACAATTGGAAGCTTTAGATAGCAACGCTGCACCATTCATCATCACGCAACCAGAATTTATGCGTCGTATGAAAGAAATGAGTCAAACCGGTGGCGGCGGAATGTTCGGCATGGGTAATTTCCCTGAGATGTACAACTTGGTCGTAAATACCAACTCTAATTTAGCGACTAGTATTTTAACCAATACCGATAAAGCTACCCAAGAAAACTTGGTAAAACAAGCCTTGGATTTGGCTAAATTGTCTCAAAATCTATTGAAAGGGGAAGCTTTGACTGCTTTTGTGAAAAGAAGTTTCGAAATGATTAAATAACCATCTTTTTAAGATTAAAAGTAAGCCAGCAAATTAACTTTTGCTGGCTTTTTTTTTATTGCTCCTTTTAATTTTATAGCTTTACAAGACCAAATCAAAACGTAGCCCCATGAAAAAAGTACACCTCGCATTTTATGCTAGTTGTTCCATCGCATTCCTATTGAGTTCTTGCAGCAAAGACCAAGTGATGGACACCACAGAAACTAACACAATTGTTAGCTCGTCAACTATTGACCTCATTAACGAATTGGATTTTAAAACGGGAACTCAAGTCACTTTTGAAAATTCGCTATCCAAATCAACCCAAATCACGACGGTAAAGTCTTTAGTCGGCCCTTGTGCAGTAATAACGGTAGATAATTTGACCCCAAATTCATTTCCGAAAGTCATTACTATTGATTTCGGTTCGGGTTGTACCACCAACTTGTTCACGCGAAAAGGAAAATTAAAAATCACTTTATCAGGGCTTATTAGCACACCAAAGGCTACCATGAAAATTGAAAGAGAAAATTATTACGTAAATGGATTAAAGGTAGAAGGTACTATTGTTTACAGTAATGAAACTAGCACCCCAAATGTACCACAATGGAGCCGAACAGTTACCAACGGTAAACTCACCAATTTAGACGGCATCGTATATTTCAACTCAGGAACACATATCATAAAGCAAACAGGAGGCGTGGGAACACCACTTTTACTCACGGACAATACCTATGAAATGATAAGTGGAAATCATACCGTAAGTAAAGAAAATGGAGAAAGTGTAACACTAACTGTTACAGCGCCTTTAGTAAAAAGATACGACTGTAATTATGTGTCCAAAGGAAACCTAAAGGTAAAAGGCGCATTGCTTAATGGCGTTATTGACTATGGTAACGGCGAATGCGACAACAAATTAACTTATACTCACGAAAATGGAATCGTTTTTAACTTAAACATGTAAAAAACAATTGCGTAAAAAAAAATCGTCGTTTCAAGAATTGAAACGACGATTTTTTTTGTGATACATTCAAAGTTAAACGAACTTTGCAAAAAAAATACTATGATACTTCAAATAGAAACGCCAGCCCTTTTGTTCTCTGCCACATCCCTGATATTATTAGCTTACACAAATCGCTTTTTAACACTAGCCACTATAATTCGTGGGTTAAAAAAGGCCTACAAAGAAAAAGAAAGTAGCATGATTTTGCTAGAAATGAAAAATCTGAATCTTCGTTTAACTCTAATTCGCTATATGCAAATGGCCGGTGTCATGAGTCTTTTTTTGTCGGTATTTGCTATGCTTCTTTTATACATCGATCAACAAATTGGGGGAATCTATTTTTTCGGTTGTAGCTTGTTGGCATTATTGATTTCTTTAGGTCTCTCCTTTTGGGAAATCAACATATCGGTTGAAGCCTTACGTTTGCACCTGAGCGATTTGCTTCACAAAGAAAAAACGAAAGACTAAAAAGCTTGTACAATCGACAAATAAATTGGCATTCCGAAAGTAATATTGAACGGAAAGGTAACCGCCAAAGCCATAGGCAAGAAAATCCCGGGATTTGCCTTGGGTACCGCTATTTTCATAGCTGCTGGCACCGCGATATAAGAAGCACTCGAGGCTAAAATTGCAAAAATGAATCGGTTACCGATATCATCTGTTACATATTGACTCAAATACGCCACCACACTACCATTAATCAAAGGAATTACAACTGCAAAAATCAAGCTAAACCAACCGCTTTTAAAAAAGTCACCTAGTTTTCTTCCACTCACTATTCCCATATCAAGTAGGAAGATTGCTAAAAATCCTTTAAAAATATCCGTGGTAAAAGGCTTAATTCCTAAAGCAGCTTTATCACTTGCCAACAAACCGATCACCAAACTACCAAT
>JBOFUD010000357.1:0-5253 GCA_051652385.1 Flavobacterium sp. | reverse complement strand
TGGAAGTGTTGTGTATGAACCGTTCTTCAATCTGTAGTCTTTGGTTGAGGATTATTTTTTTTAAATTGAGCTTGTAGGTTACATCCTGTTGTCCTCTATATTCAGGAATTTGGAAATCAAAGTCTTTGTTAGGATCTTGTGTAAAAACCGAAAAATAAGTGAAACCAGCTCCAGTTTCGATATTTGAATTCCATTTGTATCTACCTTGAATTCTAAAGACAAATAGGTTTTCAGTAAAAGGTTTCAGGAAAACACGATTGTCAAATTCGGTATGTACTGACCATTTTTCATTTAGGGTTAGTACATTGTAGTAGCGCGTCCATAGAATGCTTTGATGATCGATACTCTTTTTAGGTTGTGCCGAGCTTAGGGTGCAAAGTAAAAGTACTAAGTAAACGATAGGTGATGGCAATAATCGGTTTTTATCTTGTTTAGGAACGAAAGGTTTCAAAATAGGATGAATTAGTTGGCTTTTGGTTTTTTTGGAATCAAATATATTATATAAATTCTATAAACTTTGTAGGCTTTTAAAATATTTTTGAGATCCTGAATATTTTGTGGTTTTTGGATATTGAACTATGGGATCATAAAGGGTTTTTTTTCTTGATTTCAATTTTAAGGAATGTGAACGTTTGTTGTTGCAGTTCCTGTGATTTTTTGAAATAAAAAAAGCGCTATGTAGTTTTATACACAGCGCTTTTTTTATTGTAAATGGTTTTTAATAAAGCGTTTAACTCGAATGAGAATGGATTTACCAACTTCCGCCTGATCCTCCACCAGAGAATCCGCCTCCGCCAAATCCGCCTCCAAATCCACCGCCACCACCGAAGCCTCCGCCTGATGATCCGCCAAATCCGCCTCCGCCTCCACGACCCAGACTACTCAAAATGATGACGTCTAGTAGGCTAGGGCCTCCGCCTCCGCCATTTCTGTTTCCTGAGTTTCCTCCTCCTTTGTTTTTAGAAAACAAGATGATCAGTATAACGATAATGAAAATAAAGGGTAAAATAGGAAAGTCTTTTTCGGCAGCTTTTTTTCGTACTCCTTTATACTTACCTTTAAAAACGTCGAAAAGCGCGTCTACCCCTTTATCTAGGCCTTTGTAGTAGCTTCCGGCCTTAAATTCAGGAATGATTATATTTCTGGTGATTTCGCCGCCAATACCGGCTGTGAGTCGATCTTCAAGCCCATATCCGGCTGAAATCCAAATTTTTCTTTCGGCTTTTGCAACAAGAATAATCACTCCATTATCGTTTTTTTCGCTGCCGCCAATGCCCCAAGTTTGTCCCCATTTTGGAGCTAAAATCCCAATATCTTCGCCTTTTAGACTTTCTATTGTGATCACTACAATTTGAGTAGAAGTAGAATCCGAGTAACGAATCAATTTTTCTTCGAGTTTGGCTTTTTCCTGGGCAGTCAACACGGCGGCATAATCATACACCGAAGTTTGAAAGCTAGGTTTTTCGGGTATGGTAAATTGGGCAAACGTGCAGTGGAACGTTAATAAGGGTACCAGCAAAAAGAGTAATCGAAAAATTCCGTTGGAATTTAATTTTTTTATTTTGGAATTTTTCATCGGTTATCCTTTAGATATTTCGTTTGATAATTCGTTACTGCCTCCCTCTTGCCAAGGAAAGTGTTTTTTGAGTTGTTCGCCAGCGTTCAATATGCCGTCAATCAAACCCTGTTTGTAATTTCCTAATTTGAATTGACTCACCATAGCATCACGGGTACAATCCCAAAAATCAGAAGCTACGACATCGTTTATTCCTTTATCGCCGCAGATTACAAAGGTTTTATCGGCTACAGCTAAATAAAGTAACACGCCATTTTTCAATTCGGTGGCATCCATGTTGAGTTCATGAAATACTTCCATAGCACGATCATAGGCGTCTATTGAAGTGGTTTCTTCAAGGTGGACTCTAATTTCGCCCGAAGTGTTTTTTTCGGCTATACGAATGGCTTCTACAATGGCGCTTTCGTCTTCTTTACTTAAGAATTTTTCTACTTTAGACATTGGATTATTGATATATGATTGATGAATAACGATTTTTGATTTTGAGCATTTTGAAATCAAAAATCGTTACTCATCACTATTAAATGTATTAGAATTTCACTTCCACAGGTTTTTCAGCTCCTTCTACAGCTTGGAAATAAGCTTTTTCTTTAAAGCCAAACATTCCAGCAAAAATTGAGTTTGGGAATGTTTTAATGTGGGTGTTGTACGGTTTAACGGCTTCGTTAAAACGCGTTCTTGCCGTTAAAATTTGATTTTCAGTACTCGCCAATTCGTCTTGTAATTTCAAGAAATTAGCGTTTGCTTTTAGGTCAGGATAACGTTCTACTGATACTAATAATTTGGACAAAGAAGACGAAACACCCGATTGTGCCGAGTTAAAAGCCGATAATTGCTCCGGTGTAATGTTGGTTGGATCTACAGTAACCGAAGTGGCTTTTGCACGCGCTTCGATAACCGCAGTTAAGGTGCTTTTTTCAAAATCGGCAGCCCCTTTTACGGTGTTTACTAGGTTTCCAATTAAATCATTTCTTCTTTGGTAGGAAGTGTTTACATTTCCCCAAGCTTCGTTGATGGTTTGTTCGTAACCCACGGCGGTGTTGTTAATGCCTTTAACCCAGCTGTAAATTCCAAAAATAACAACAGCTCCAATAATCCAAGGTAAAAATTTTTTAAAATCCATTTTTGTTTAATTTTAAGGTTTAATATTTAGTTTTAATTTAATGTTGAATCCCTACAAAGTTATAATTCATTCTTTATTCCTAATAATTGAGCTTTGATCGTTTCCAATTTTCTGATGATCTCAAATTTGTCTAGGGTTTTCTTTTGTCCTTCTTTCAGATGTGTTTTGGCTCCGTCTAGTGTAAATCCTCTTTCTTTAACCAAATGATAAATTAGTTGCAGATTTTTGATGTCTTCCGGAGTAAACATCCGATTTCCCTTGGCGTTTTTTTTTGGTTTTAAAATATCGAATTCACTGTCCCAGAATCGGATTAATGAGGCGTTAACACCAAAAGCTTTGGCTACTTCGCCTATGCTATAATATCGTTTATCGGGAGCTAATTCTATGTGCATATTCCATTTAAATTTAATTGTTGATGTAAAGAAAGGCTTTCAATGATCAGCCTAAGCAAATTCTAAATCCCTAAAAATATCTGTTGTGAAAGGTCTAAAGTTACTTTTCATTTTTTCTCACTTCTCACTTTTTACTATTCACTTTTTGCTTTTTCTAATCCAGTGATTGATTTTCTTGATTCGCTAAATTTGAAATAGCAACATATTCCACAGCCGAAATGTTGCCGTAATAAAAGTTAAGTGGATTGACAATTTTTCCATTTTTGTGCACTTCATAATGCAAATGCGGCGCTTCTGACCGGCCTGTACTTCCAATAAAGCCAATTACATCGCCTCTTTTTACGCGCTGTCCTACTTTACATTTGTATTGGTTCAAATGGGCATACAGCGTTTCATAGCCATAACCGTGCCGAATCACAATGTGGTTTCCGTAACCAGACGCTCTATTATCGGCTCTTGCTACGATTCCATCACCACTGGCAAATATTGGAGTACCCGTTTTGGCCGAAAAATCCATTCCATTATGCATTTTGCGTGCTTTAGTGAACGGATCCGTGCGATAGCCAAAACCCGAAGCGACTTGTTTTAAATTTTCGTTCCTCACAGGCTGAATCGCTGGTATCGAGGAGAGAAATTCTTGTTTTGCTTCGGCCAATTTTAATATAGCATCCAATGATTTGGATTGAATGGCCAACTCTTTACTGAGAATGTCCACTTTTTTTGTGGTAGAGGTTACCAATTGCGAATTGTTGAATCCCTGCAAAGCCGCATATCGACCCTGGTTTTTAAATCCTGATTTTCTTTCTTCGTTTGAAATTGGGGCGGTGTTAAAATACGTTCGGTACAAGTTATTGTCTCTTTCGGCGATTTGCGCTGCTACACTCTGTAAATACTCTATTTTTTTATTCAAAATGGCATAATTTAACTTCAAATGATCAATTTCTCGCGCTTGCACCCGGTCATTGGGTGTTTTAAAATACGGAACATTCAGTAAAGCTACAAAAGAAAGGAAGCCAAAAAGCGCTGCAGCCAAGAGAAACAGTAAAGCAAAACCAATTTTTTTCCTTTTTTTAGGGGTGATTTTTCGATATGCTAATTTTTCTGAATCGTAATAATATTTTACTTTCGCCATGTTTTAAAATACCCTATTTTTGCAAGCTGTAAATCGATTAGTCGAACAAATTTAAGAAATGTTTCAAATGTTCTACTTTATTTTTACAATATTTAAGATAGTTTAGAAAAGCATTTTTGTAGCTCCTTAATAAACAGGGATTCCAGTGTTTTTTTTACTATTCAACAGCTCAAGAGCAATATCTCATTTAACAATATGAAATCACAAGACGTACGTAAGCAATTTTTAGATTTTTTTGAAAGTAAAGGCCATTTAATTGTTCCATCGGCGCCCATCGTTTTAAAAGATGATCCAACCTTGATGTTTAACAACTCTGGAATGGCGCAATTCAAAGAATATTTTCTAGGCTTAGGAACGCCAAAAAGTCAACGAATAGCCGATACTCAAAAATGCCTTCGTGTTTCGGGTAAGCACAATGATTTGGAAGAAGTAGGAATTGATACCTACCATCACACCATGTTTGAGATGCTTGGAAACTGGTCTTTTGGTGATTATTTCAAAAAAGAAGCCATTCATTGGGCTTGGGAATTGTTGACGGAGGTTTACAAAATAGACAAAGACATTCTTTATGTGACGGTTTTTGAAGGCAGTGTCGAAGAAAATGTGCCTTTTGACCAAGAAGCCTATGATATTTGGAAATCATTAATTGCGGAAGACCGTATTTTGTTAGGAAATAAAAAAGATAATTTCTGGGAAATGGGCGACCAAGGACCTTGTGGTCCTTGTTCAGAAATTCACGTTGATATTCGTTCAGCCGATGAAAAAGCCTTGATTTCGGGTAAGGATTTGGTCAACAATGATCATCCACAAGTGGTGGAGATTTGGAATAACGTATTCATGGAATTCAACCGAAAAGCTGATGGCTCTCTCGAGAAATTGCCTGCTCAACACGTTGATACCGGAATGGGATTCGAACGTCTTTGTATGGTTTTGCAAGGCGTACAATCCAATTATGATACGGATGTATTTACTCCAATCATTAGAGAAATCGAAACGATAACCGGCTCAAAATACACCATTAAGGCGTCCA
>JBOFUD010000356.1:0-3795 GCA_051652385.1 Flavobacterium sp. | reverse complement strand
TGCAATAGATTCTCCATCCAATGGATTTTGTTTTTGTACAGGCTCTTATGGAGTAATTGCCGAAAATGATTTGCCAGGAATAGTGGATCGTCACGGTGAAAAAATGAATTTTATTCATTTGAGAAGCACGAAACGCGATGAAGAAGGCAATTTCTATGAAGCCAATCATCTCGAAGGCGATGTGGATATGTATGAAGTCGTAAAATCGATTCTAAAAAAGCAAAAAGAAACCAAAAGAATCATCCCAATGCGTCCCGATCACGGGCATCAAATGTTAGATGATTTGAATAAAAAAACCAACCCAGGCTATTCAGGAATTGGTCGTTTAAGAGGTTTGGCAGAATTAAGAGGTTTGGAAATGGGAATAGAAAAAAGTTTATTTTAAACAAGATGTCTGAAAATATATTTATTACGGATAATTTTTTGCTCCACAGTGAAGCGGCCAGAACGCTGTATCACGACTATGCAAAAAACCAGCCTATTTTTGATTACCATTGCCATTTGTCTCCAAAAGACATTGCCGAAGACCGCCAATTTGAGAATTTATACCAGATTTGGATCGAAGGGGATCACTACAAATACAGAGCAATGCGTGCCAATGGTGTAGATGAAAAATACATCACGGGTGAGGCTACTGATTTTGAAAAATTTGCCAAATGGGCCGAAACGGTTCCCAATACATTGAGGAATCCCTTGTATCATTGGACGCATCTCGAACTCAAGAATTATTTTGGCATAACGACTTTGTTAAATTCAGAAACTGCAGAGTCAATCTACAACCAATGTTCTGAATTGTTGAAAAAACCAGAGTATAGTGTACGCAACTTACTTCGTAAAATGAATGTTGCGTTAGTCGGCACTACAGATGATCCTACCGATGATTTGCACTATCATAAAAAGCTGAAGGAAGATAATTTTGAGATTAAAGTTTTGCCCTCTTTTCGTCCTGACAAAGCTAGCGAAATTGAAAAAGGGCAAGCATTTACTGATTGGATTCAAAAACTTGAAAAAGTGGTAGGGTTTACAATCAATAATTTTGAAACACTTATCAAAGCATTAAAAGAGCGTCATACGTACTTTGACGAGGTGGGTTGTCGTATTTCGGATCACGGACACACTACTTTTTATGGGAAGGATTACACTTTAACTCAAGTGAATGTCATTTTTAGTAAAGGGCTAAAAGGGGAAAAACTTTCCTCATTTGAGGTCAATAAATACAAATCAGCGGTCTTGCACGAATTGGCTTTGATGAACAAGGAAAAATCTTGGACACAGCAATTTCACGTTGGCGCGATTAGAAACAACAATGTCAAAATGTTGAAAAGCATCGGTCCTGATCAAGGGTATGATTCTATTGGCGATTTGAATATGGCCGATAGTATGAGTAAGTTTTTTGGTAAGTTGAGCGAATGTGATGGATTGGCCAACACAATCGTTTATAATTTAAATCCGAGAGACAATGAAATGTTTGCGTCAATGGCGGCCAATTTTAATGATGGACGCGTTGCAGGTAAAATGCAATACGGTGCTGCTTGGTGGTTTTTAGACCAAAAAGACGGTATGGAAAAGCAACTGAATGTACTTTCCAATTTTGGTTTGCTGAGCAAATTTGTTGGTATGGTGACCGATTCTAGAAGTTTTCTTTCTTTTCCAAGACATGAATATTTTAGGCGCATTTTGTGCAATGTTCTCGGCAACGAAATAGAAAAAGGAGAATTACCTCACGAAATGAAACTCATTGGCAATATGGTTGAAGCTATTTGTTACAAAAATGCCGTAAGCTATTTTAAAATTTAAATGCTACGAGGAATCACACTAGTAATAGCTCTAACTTTCATGTTTTAAACCAAATCAAACCAAAATAAGCTAATAAATGATGAATAATTCATACAAAGAAACCGGAAAATACCGGTGGACTATTTGTGGTTTACTGTTTTTTGCTACCACAGTAAATTATTTAGACCGACAAGTATTGAGTCTTTTGGCTCCCAGTCTGTCAGAAGAATTTGGGTGGACGAATTCGGACTATGCTAATATTACTGCAGTTTTCCAGTTTATTTATGCAGTTTCAATGCTTTTCGCAGGACGAATAATAGATAAATTGGGAACAAAAAAAGGATATATTCTCGCTATAACCATATGGTCTTTGGGTGCAATTATGCATGCTTATTCATTGCCTATTGGAATAGTTTTTTCTTCTTTTATGGTTTGGCTTGGTGTTGGTGCAGTTCCAGTTTCGATTGCAGGTTTTATGTTGTCGAGAGCTGTATTGGGATTTGGAGAATCCGGAAATTTCCCTGCGGCTATAAAAGCCACTGCGGAATATTTTCCTAAAAAAGAACGCGCACTAGCTACGGGTATTTTTAACTCTGGATCTAATGTTGGAGCGATTTTGGCCCCATTGAGCGTTCCTGTAATAGCTGAATATTACGGTTGGGAATTTGCCTTTATAGTAGTTGGATTTATTGGTTTTGGCTGGATTATTTTTTGGTGTTTTCTATATGATATACCATCTAAACAAAAATTATTGTCCAAAGGTGAATATGATTATATCCATTATGATTGTGATGCATTGGTTGAAAGTCTTGATGAAAAGGGAGAAAAAATAGCTTGGTTGAGAATATTAAAATATAAGCAAACGTGGGCTTTTATTTTTGGGAAATTTATGACCGATGGTGTTTGGTGGTTCTTTTTATTTTGGTTACCAAAATATCTGGAAGCTCAATTTAATATGAAAGGAACAGATATTATTTTACCACTAGCCATTTTATATAGCATGACAATGATTGGAAGTATTGTAGGTGGGTGGTTTCCTATGTATTTTATCAATAGGGGGCACAACCCCTATGAAGGCAGAATGAAAGCTATGTTCGTTATTGCACTTTTCCCATTGGTAGTATTGTTTGCGCAGCCATTGGGGTACATAAGTTTTTGGCTGCCAGTTTTGCTTATTGGTGTGGGGGCATCGGCACATCAAGCATGGTCAGCTAATATTTTTACAACAGTTTCTGACATGTTTCCAAAAAAAGCAATAGGTTCCATAATTGGAATAGGCGGGATGGCTGGAGGATTTGGAGGTGTTTTGGTATCAAAGATAGGAGGGTATTTATTTGATTACTATGAAGATTTGGAGCATATCCAAACAGGGTATTCCATTATGTTTGTTTTTTGTGCAGTGACTTATCTTGTGGCATGGTCGGTTATGAAATTATTAGTTACAAGATATAGTCCAATTTTGGATTTGTAAAAGACTTTATTGAAGGGCGTATTTTTGATAGATTTTTATAATGTTCAGTTAAACACAGTTCCTGCATTAGACTTCGTAGCGATGATGAATTGTTAAATAAAAGTAATAGCATACTGTTTATTTTCTAAGAAGGAAACGCCCTTCAGCGAGTATAAATGTATATATCGACCAATGAGCTGGTACTTTCGTATTTTGAATTTAAAAATGCGAGTAAGTTTTGGTTTTGGAGAAAAAAATTATTCAATGAACTCCGTTGAAAAATTTAAAAATGGTGAAGTAATTTAGTTACAATCGATTTCTAATTCAGAACTTTGGTTAAAATGACTTGAATGTCTATTTAGTGTTTTTAACCCAAATTATGCGATAGGAATTTCAAAAGGGTAATCAAAGGTTTTAGTATGGTTCCAGAGGCCGGTGAACCATGCCCTTCGTTTTTTACTTAGGGCTATTTTCAAAACAAGTTTATCATTTACTTTTTCAAAATAGGCTCCAACAGCAAATGCTCGATAACGCAGTGTTGATAAAGTCCTTTGCGTTTTTTCTTGTAA
>JBOFUD010000355.1:0-1662 GCA_051652385.1 Flavobacterium sp. | reverse complement strand
CATCGCTTCAACTTGATGAAAAAACTAAAAGTCAAAAACCTTATCGAGTTGGCCAATAAAGCAAAAGATTTTTCACTTCTTTAATAGTAAACAACATACTTATCGATGCAATAGTTACAAGTGGTAAATTTTACCACTTTTTTTTGTCTTTAAACTACCTAATGAAATTAAAGTCTTTTATCACAAGAGGCTTATCTAGATGAAGGTATTTATGATCTTTCTCTCTATTTGAATCTATTTTTCTCAATCTTGCTCCTTATAAACCAACAACACTTTCAATTAAGTGAAATACTTATTCTAAATTAAGTATTTATACTTAATTATTTTGTAAAAACTGCGTTTTGGCAGGTTTTATTCCTCTATTCGTCATTATTTTTGCTATGAAAACAAACAAAATACTTAATTAAAAAATTTTGTCTACGTAGTAAAATAATATAAAAACAACTAATCCATCGAATATGAGCACAATCTCAACCAATCAACCGCTTACTAGTTTAAATATTTTTAGTTTTAAAGGCGTTCAAATGCGCACTTTCCATATTACTTGGCTTACCTTTTTCTTTAGTTTTTTTGCCTGGTTTGGTATGTCTTCACTAATGCCTTTGGCAAAAGAACAGTTACACCTCACCAAAGATCAATTGGGTAATATTCAAATCGCCTCGGTTTCTGCAACAATTATAGCAAGACTACTCATAGGCCGACTGGTAGATGCTTATGGGCCACGATTAGTGTATACTTGGCTGTTAGTGTTATGTGCTGTTCCAGTAGTATTAATAGGCACCTCACAATCCTATGAAAGTTTTTTGCTGTTTCGATTAGCTATCGGTGTGATTGGAGCTTCCTTTGTTATTACTCAATTTCACACCTCGGTTATGTTTGCACCTTCTATTAAGGGAACTGCAAACGCAACAGCAGGAGGGTTTGGCAATGCTGGCGCTGGTTTGGCAAATAGTACAATGCCATTAATAGCCGCTGGGTTTGTAGGATTAGGATTTTGTACACATGAAGATAGTTGGAGATACGCGATGATTGTTCCAGGTGTGTTACTTTTAATTTGTGCTTTTATCTATGTAAGGTATACTAAAGATTTACCCAACGGGAATTATAAAGAACTAGGAATTTTTAACCAAAATAAAGAGAACACCTTTATGCTAGCCGTGAAGGATTACCGTACTTGGGTACTAACCATTGCCTATGCTGCTTGTTTTGGTGTTGAAATTACGATTGATAATTTTGCTCCAATTTATTTTACGGATACTTTTGGAGCAAGTCTAAAAACGGCAGGATTATGCGCAGGAATTTTTGGTCTGATAAATATTTTTGCAAGACCTTTGGGTGGAATAGTAGCCGATAAAGTGGGCAAAATATATGGTTTTTCTGGAAAAAACTTAATGCTTGCGTTACTTTTGATTGTTGAGGGAATTGGTATTATTTTCTTTGGGTTAACAGAACAGCTTGGGCTTGCTATCTTCTTAATGTTTCTTTTCGGGATGAGTCTAAAAATGGCTAATGGTGCCACTTATAGTCTCGTACCTTTTATTAATCCTAAAGCTGTTGGAAGCGTTGCTGGAATTGTTGGAGCTGGCGGAAATATCGGCGCTATGTTGATTGCCTTTTTGTTTAAAGCAAAAGCCGTCAAAATCACAAAAGAGGTAATCGACA
>JBOFUD010000354.1:0-6562 GCA_051652385.1 Flavobacterium sp. | reverse complement strand
ACGCTGGGGTGCAAATTGCGAGGTATTCGCAAGGCTCCGCGAAGGGATTAGAATATTGTACTCGGGTGTTTTTGTGAATATGTATGGATTGTCCGGCTTCTAAGATGATTGTTTCGCCCTCAATGACAAATTGTTTTTTGCCTTTGATGACAAAGGTGTACTCGTCAAACTCTGGGGTTTGAAAGGGTTCACTCCAATGTGGTGGCGCGATCATGTGGGCAATGGAAACGGCTTTGTTTTGGGTGGTAGGAATGCCATGATGCTCTTTGATTATTTTGCCATCTATCGTAGGAACAATAAAAGGAGATTTTTGTAAGGTGTATTTTTTCATTTGTATACGTTTTTTTTTTTTTTTGCGTGAGGGATAGGAATAAGCTACCGAAGTAGCATGGATAGCCCGACCGCATTTACAGAAAGGGGCGGTTAACACTGTTGCTTGTTGCCCCTTTTTGTAAATGGGGTCACGCCTTAATGCTGTATTACTTTTTGAATAATTTAGATAATATTCCGAAGGCTCCACGGATAAATGTGGCGCTGGTGACTACTTTTAGCACTGATTTAGTCACTACTTCTGTGGTCGTTGGGCCAGACGGTATTTTCTCTTGGGAGACTTCTGTTTGCATTTGTGTCGCTTGTTCTTGAGCGGCATTTATTTTTTGAGTAAGCAATTCGTAGGCACTCTCTCTGTCGATGGTTTCGCTGTATTTTTTAACAAGTTTTGAACGGGCGTTGAGCGTGTCAATTTCCGTTGCTGTCAGAATATCCATCCGGCTTTCGGGAGCTCGCATCATAGTAGCAGCTAGCGGAGTTGGGATTCCTTTTTCGTTTAATGCGGTTACTAAAGCTTCGCCAATGCCCAGACTGGTTAAGATTTCCTCGGTATTGTAAAAGTCAGAAGTAGGGTAGTTGTCTGCCGTTTGTTTGATTGATTTTCGGTCGTTGGCGGTAAATGCGCGCAGGGCATGTTGTATTTTTAAGCCCAATTGTGCCAAAACACCGCTTGGTATGTCCATGGGGTTTTGGGTGATGAAATAGATGCCGATACCTTTGGATCGAATGAGTTTTACGATGGTTTCAATTTGTTCCAGTAACACTTTGCTGGCTTCGTTGAATAATAAATGAGCTTCATCTATAAATAGAATGAGTTCTGGTTGATCGGTATCTCCTTTTTCGGGCATTTGTTGGTAAATTTCGGCTAAGAGACCGAGCATAAATGTGGAAAATAGTTTAGGCCTGTCTTGAATATCGGTGAGGCGAAGAATGTTGATGTAGCCTTTTCCGTTTTCGTCAATGCGCATTAAATCGTCGATTTCGAATGATTTTTCACCAAAAAACAAATCAGCGCCTTGCTGTTCTAATTCAATTATTTTTCGAAGAATGGTTCCGGTTGTAGCGGTAGATATTTTGCCGTAGGCTGAGGCGATTTCGTTTTTCCCTTCTTCGGTGATGTAATTAATGACTTTTTTTATGTCTTTTAAGTCCAAGAGAGGCATTTGGTTATCGTCGCAATATTTAAAAATAACCGAAACAACGCCGGCTTGGGTGTCATTCAAATCTAATATTCTAGAAAAAAGCACCGGTCCAAATTCAGTAAGCGTTGATCGTAAACGAACGCCCTTTTCGTTGGAAAGTGACAAAAGTTCGACGGGGAAACTTTTAGGGCTAAATGAGAGGTTTATCTTGTTGTGACGCTCAGTAATAAAAGGTAGTTCTTCGCCAATCATGGCTACTCCGCTAAAATCTCCTTTAATGTCCATCATCAAAACCGGGATGCCGGCTGCTGATAATTGCTCAGATAATACTTGAATGGTCTTGGTTTTACCAGTGCCTGTAGCGCCTGCAATTAGGCCATGGCGATTCATAGTTTTTAGCGGAATTTTTATAAAAGTGTTTGCTACAGCTTCTTGGTCTAGCATTGCGCCGCCGAGTATAATACTTTCTCCTTTAGATGCATATCCTTCCGTAATTACGGTGTTAAAATCTGATTGTCGTGTCATTTGCGATTTTTTTTGTCTGTATTGCAATTTAGTTTATTTTTTTAAAAGTACCATTTATTGTGTTTAGGAATAAAGTGAGTTTTTGTCATAAATTAATGAGGGTCTTGTTTTTTTAACTCATTTTTAAACTTAAATTATTCTCATTAATAATGCTATTTTGCCTTGTATATTTTAATTATTCGTTATTTTTTATACGAAAACGTGTGAATTGTGATATTTGTTAGCAAATATGGTTGTAGTGTAAAAACCTATCGTTTAATTTTAGCTTTAAAAAAATTTTTTTATTTGAACTAAACATATAAATTTGCGTTTCTACAAGTTTATAATAACTAAAATTAAATTATTCAAAATTTTTAAAATTAAAAAAAATGGCAAACGTTAAAGCACAAAAGAAAGAAAGCACTTCAAATGGAGGAGGAATGGTTTCAGGAATCATCATTTTATCATGTTTTTTTGTTGGATGGTTAGTATGGAGCTTTGTAATGGGTAATGGCTCTAACTTTGAAGGTGGAGTAAATACAGGTCACCCACTTCCAGGAAACTACTTAGCAATGGTATACAAAGGTGGACCAATCGTTCCGGTATTGATGGGATTGTTGTTAATGACAGTAGTTTTTTCTTTCGAAAGATTTATGGTAATCTCCAAGGCAGCTGGTACTGGAAACTTGGATACCTTCATGAAAAAAGTTCAAACAGAAATTAAAGATGGTAAAATTGACGAGGCGATCGCAGCTTGTGACAAACAAAAAGGATCAGTTGCCAATGCTATTAAATCAGCGTTAGTTAAATATAATGATGTGAAAAAAGAAGGTTTCAATAGTGAAGAAGCTTCAGAAACTATTCACAAAGAAATTGAAGAAGCTACTTCTTTAGAAATGCCAATGTTAGAAAAAAATATGACTATCATTTCTGCTTTAGTATCTTTAGGAACTCTTGCAGGTTTGTTAGGAACTGTAACGGGTATGATCAAAGCGTTCTCTGCATTATCTGCTGCTGGATCTCCAGATTCTTCTGCACTTGCTAACGGTATCTCTGAAGCACTTATCAATACAGCTACTGGTATCTCTACTTCTGTAGTTGCGATTGTTTCTTACAACTTCTTTACTGCTAAGATTGATGATTTAACGTACTCTATTGACGAGGCAGGTACTACAATCGTGAACACTTACAGAAAATTTAGAGGTAGTTTAAAACAATAATTATTGTTAAAATGAGTTCTATAAAAACTCTATTTAATAAAAAAAATCAAGAAAAATGGCAGAATTAAATACCAAAGGAGGGAAAAAAGCAGCGCCTACCACCGATATGACGGCGATGTGTGATGTTGCATTCCTTTTGCTAACGTTTTTTATTTTGACTGCTACCGCTAAAGCACCCGAAGTTTTACCAGTGGATACACCACAATCTACAGTGCAAACAAAATTGCCTACAGATAACTTGGCAACCATAACTATTGGTAAAGGGAAAGTGTTTTTTGACATTAAAGGAAAAGAGGTTCGCAAAAGAACGCTTGAAATGATGGGCGAAAAATACGGTTTGGAGTATTCAGATGACGATACAAATGAGTTTGCCCTTATGGAAAGTTTCGGTGTGCCGGTTCAAAATCTTAAGCAAATTATAGATATGAAATCGGCAGATAGAGCAAAAGCAGGTCAACCAGGTATTCCAAAGGATTCATTAGACAATCAATTGAAAGAATGGCTTTTAAATGCAAGAAAAGCTAATATTGAAATTAATGACAAAGAATTGGAAATAGCGATCAAAGGAGATGCTAAAGAGGAGTACAAATCTATCAAACAAATAATGGATATTTTGCAAGATCAAAAAATCAACAATTTTAGTTTGGTAACTGGTTTAAGAGGGCAATAATTTTAATTAAAAATACACACTAGAATGGCTGAATTAAATACCGGTGGCGGAGGCAAAAAAGGTGGTGGAAAAGTAAGAAGTAAAAAACAAAACTCAAGGGTTGATTTAACAGCCATGGTGGATTTAGCTTTCTTATTGATCACTTTCTTTATGTTGACTACGACACTATCAAAACCCCAATCGATGAATTTGGGGTTGCCAGATAAAGAAAACGACCCAAACAAAAAGACAGATGATATCAAAGTTGATGAAAATCGTACAATGACTATTTTGATCGGAGAGAATGGTAAGTTGGTTTATTACATGGGAATGTTAAATGCACCAATTGCGGGCCCTAAAGATATCGCTTACGATAAAGAAGGAATCCGTAAAGAATTGATGAAAAGACGTAAATCTGTTTTAGAATATTCCTCTTCTATCGGGAAGCCTAAAAATGGAATCATTGTTATCATCAAGCCAAGTAAGAAATCTAACTATCGTAACTTGGTTGATATATTGGATGAGATGGCTATTGTAGATGTACCAACTTATGCTATTGTAAACGAGTTTACGCCGGAAGAACAAAAATTGTTAGAGGCAAAATAGAGTACAACTATTTTGTTTATAACCTAATAATTAAGAAAAATGAAATTAGATATATTAAAAAATCAATGGCTTGATATCGTTTTTGAAGGACGTAACAAACTATATGGTGCTTATGAATTAAGAAAATCTAATCGCAAGACATCTGTGAGAGCACTTATTATGGGTGCGATCGTTTTTAGTTTGGCGGTAAGTGCACCAATGATTGCAAGTTTGTTGCCAGACTCATCCGATGGTAATGATAATCTTGATGTGAAGATTACGGCTGTAAAATTACCTCCGAAAAAGAAAAAGGAAGAGGTAAAGCCAGATGTACCACCACCACCACCACCACCAAAAGTGGATCAGGTAAAATTTGTGAAACCAGTTGTAGCGAAAGCAGAAGATGTGGTTGAAGAAATTGTAGTAGTGAAGGATATTAAAGACAAAAAAATTGGAGCAGAAACCATTAAAGGGGATCCTGATGCAGTTTTGACTGTTGACGAACCTGTGGGAACTGGAACGGCTGCAGTTGTCGAAGAAGATAACACCGTGTACAATACTGCTGGTATCGAGCAAAAACCTGAATTCCCAGGAGGTATGGAGAAATTCTACAAGTTTGTAGGAAACAATTACCAAGCTCCTGAAGAAGAAGGCTTAAAGGGAAAAGTTTATGTGACTTTTGTAGTTGAAAAAGATGGGTCATTAACTGATATTAAAGTTTTGAGAGATATCGGTTACGGAACAGGTAAAGAGGCTATTAGAGTTTTGAACAAATGTCCTAGATGGATTCCAGGAGAACAAAATGGTAAAAAAGTTAGGGTGTTGTACTCTTTGCCAATTACTATACAATCAGCAGAATAATGATTCAAAGTTTAGTTGATATTATAAAGAAGAAATCGCCTAAAGAGCGATTTCTTCTTGTTATAGGGGTGTTGTTTTTTTCTCTTTATTTACTGATGGGGTTAGCAGTTATTTTTTGGAAGGAATTTCCGTTTGATATGGCCTTCCAATACAGAATAGCGTTAGGTGTTCTGCTCATAGTATATTCCTTTATTCGTTTTACACGGTTTTACAATTCTAATAAATAGTTATCATGAAAAAAGTTTATTTTTTTTCTTGTCTTTTGTTTCTGTCTTTTTTTATTTCTTGTAAAGAAACTAAGAAAGAAGAGACTATTTTAAAAGGGGAGGTTGCTATCACAGTTGATGAGACTGTTTTGCCTATGATGCAAGATCAAGCTGATGTTTTTCAAAATAAATATGATGCTAAAATAAATCTAGTTCCAAAGTCTGAAGCAGAAACTTTAAACGATTTGTTTCATTTAAAAGCCTCAGTGGCGGTATTAACAAGAAATCTGACAGAAAAGGAAAAAATTAACTTTTCGCAAAAAAAGATTATACCAAAAATTACTATTTTTGCGAAGGATGCTATCGCTTTTGTTGGTAGTAAATCTTCAAAGGACACCTTGGTCTCGCTGTCTGAAATGATAGCTTTCTTAAAAGGCGGTACTAAAGTCGGTTTCAAAGGAATCGTTTTTGATAATCCAAATTCAAGTACGGTGAGTTTTTTGAAAAATTTAGCCAATATTGAGTCGCTTCCAGAGGCAGGTGTTTATTCCTTGAAGTCTAATGAAGAGGTCATTAAGTTTGTAGCTGAAAATGAGGGAATGATCGGTGTCATTGGGTTGAATTGGATTTCTCAGCCATCACCTAACATGAGGCCTTACATGAGTAGTATTAGAACATTAAGCGTTAAAGGTTTGAATAGTTCTGTTTATGTCAATCCAAATCAAAATAATATTGCAGAAGGCTCTTATCCTTTGGTACGGGATTTGTATATTATAAATTGCCAGGGCTTTTCTGGACTTGGTATGGGGTTTGCTTCTTTCATCGCAGGCGATATAGGGCAGAGAATTATCCTTAAGTCTGGCTTGATGCCGGTTCGGGTTCCAGGTCGCAAATTTAATGTTAGGAATGAAATTGAAAATGATAAGAATAAGTAATAAAAAATAATATAAAGATGAATAAATTGAAATTTTTTAGTTTTGCTTTTTTTACCACTGTCACTTTGGTTAATGCCCAAGATATAGAACAGGCAAAAAAGGCAATCGATGCAGAGCAATTTGAAAAGGC
>JBOFUD010000353.1:0-2350 GCA_051652385.1 Flavobacterium sp. | reverse complement strand
ACTCCAGGAGCTTTTCTTTCTAATGGCATTTCGTATAAAGTACCAGCAATTGGTCCTTTACCATCAATCGGCTGACCTAAAGTGTTTACTACACGTCCTACCATACCATCTCCAGTTTTAAGAGAAGCAATACGTTGTGTTCTTTTGGCAGTTGAACCTTCTTTGATTCCAGTAGATGGTCCTAAAAGTACCACCCCTACGTTGTCTTCTTCTAGGTTCAAAACGATTGCTTCTAACCCATTTTCAAATTCAACTAACTCTCCATATTGAACATTCGATAGCCCGTAAACACGAGCAATACCGTCTCCAACATTAAGTACGGTTCCTACTTCTTCTAGTGTAGCACCAGATTCAAAACTCTCAACTTGCTTTCTTAATATTGCTGAAATTTCAGCAGGTTTAATTTCCGCCATCTTACTTTATAATTTAAACACTTAAATGTGCAATAAAACTAGTTACTTAATTCTCTTTTTAAAACTTGTAATTTGTTGGCCACTGAAGCATTGTATTGCTTGTCACCAATTCTTAACACAAATCCTCCAATGATAGTAGGATCGATTGTGTTTTTAATTTGAATTTTCTTATCTGAAAGGGTTGCAATTTTTGCTAAGACTTTGGCTTCTAGAGCTGCATCCATAGCAATTGCAGTAGTCACTTGCGCTACTTCAACACCGTTCATGATATCAAATAATTTGTTGTATTCTGCTGTAATTCCCTCAAGAATTTCGAATCTTTTATTTTCGAATAATAAATGAAACAAGCTTTTGGTTACTCCATTTACAGAAGCGAAAACTTCTAAAAGGGCCTTTTCTTTCACCTCCACCTTCAAGGTTGGATTTTGAATAAAGGTGCTTAATTCCAGATTAGAGGCGATAGTAGTTCCAATCAACTTCATATCATTATTCACTACTTCTGCTACTTGCTTCGCATTGGCAATGTCTAGAATTGCTTTCGAATATCGAATTGCTGCTCTTGTACCTGCCATAATTAGTTTAATTTAACGTCTCCTAACATTTTCTCCACTAACTTAGTTTGAGCTTCTTTGTTAGATAATTCGTCTTTCAATACTTTTTCTGCAATGCTTAATGACAAAGTGGAAACTTGCAATTTCAATTCACTCATTGCTGCATTTTTTTCGCTTTCAATAGCTGCTTTAGCTTGCTCGATCATTTTTTGACCTTGCGTTTGTGCTTCATTTTTTGCATCGGCAACAATTTTATCTTTCAATTCACGAGCTTCTTTCAGCATCGCGTCACGCTCTTGCCTCGCTTCTTGTAAAATACGTTGGTTATCGGCTTGCAAATCTTGCATTTCTTTCTTTGCATTTTCTGCAGATTCTAAAGCACTTTTAATTCCTTCTTCTCTTTCGTTTACTGCGTCGAGAATAGGTTTCCATGCAAATTTTTTCAACAAAAGGATTAATCCAACAAAAATTACGATTTGCCAAATAAACAAACCAAACGAAAAATCATTTATTAACTTATCCATTATATATCTATTTCTATTTTAATTTTAATGTTTTAATTTTAAAACAATAGTCACAACCAACCGTTGTAACTATTGTTTTTAGACCTTAATTAAGATGCGAACAACGCAGCGAAACCAATACCTTCAATAAGTGCAGCTGCAATAAGCATCGCTGTTTGGATTTTTCCAGAAGCTTCTGGCTGACGAGCAATAGCGTCCATTGCTGAACCACCAATTCTACCAATACCTAAACCTGCTCCGATTACAATTAATCCTGCTCCTACAATAGTTGGAATTTGCATAATATATATATTAAAAATTAAACATTCTTATTTATGGTTTAATCGGTTAATTGCTTATTCGTTTAAACGATTCAACAATCAACAATTAAACTTTTTAGTGGTGTGCTTCCTCGTGGTGGTGGTCTTCGTTACCAGCTCCAAAATACAATGCTGACAACATGGTAAAAATGTACGCTTGTAAAAAAGCTACCAATATTTCTAGAATAGAAAGTGCAAATGCCAATCCAAATGACAAGGTGCTTCCAATCCAGCTTTTGAAAATAAACATCAACCCAATGATACTCATCAATACTACGTGACCCGCCAAAATGTTGGCATACAAACGTATCATCAATGAAAATGGTTTAATGATTGTTCCTAATAATTCGATAGGCGCTAAGATAAATTTCATTGGTGTAGGTACTCCTGGCATCCAGAAAATATGTCCCCAATAATTTTTGTTGGCGGTAAATGTAGTGATTAAATAAGTCAACAGGGCCAACGAGGCGGTGATTGCAATATTTCCAGTCACATTAAATCCTAGTGGTGTTAATCCTAATATATTCAAGAAAAAGATAAAGAAGAAAATGGTTAACAAATAA
>JBOFUD010000352.1:0-2707 GCA_051652385.1 Flavobacterium sp. | reverse complement strand
ATCAAAAATGTAAAATCAGGCAAACTGGCTGGCTTAACTGCTGATGACCATAACAAGTCGATGCCGGAAAGAGGCGAAATGCTGGTGCCAGCTACGCAAACCGCAGTACAATTATTGTCCCAAACCAAAAAAGGTTTTTTCTTGATGGTCGAAGGTTCTCAAATCGATTTTAGCGGCCATAAAAATGACACTCATGGTGTGGTTCTGGAAATGCTGGATTTTGACAAAGCCATTGGAGCGGCTTTGGAATTTGCGGCTTCAAATAAAGAAACCTTAATCATCGTTACGGCAGACCACGAGACTGGCGGAATGACGCTTCAAGATGGTGATTTCAAGACTGGAAAAGTGGTTGCCAAATATACCACTGCTGGACACACAGGCATTGCTGTTCCGATCTTTGCTTTTGGACCGGGAGCTGAAGAATTTAGTGGTTTTATGGAAAATACCGATATCGCCAAAAAAATGATGAAACTGCTAAACTTAAATTAAATACGCTTGGCGGTCAACTCCCAAAATACAACCATATGAAAAAGATTTTAAATCCGATTACTTTTCTCGTTCTCTCCTTATTTTCTTTTGCAATAGCAAGCGGACAAGAAGACTATACAAAATATATTGACCCAACTATTGGTAACTCAGCTCAATTTCTGGTACCAACCTATCCAACCTTTAGTTTACCCAACCAAATGTTGCGAATGTTTCCCGTAAAACCCGATTATCTAGACGATCAAGTGACGGCTTGGCCTTTTCAGGTAGAGATGCATCGCAAGTCGGTTATTTTGAAAATGAAACTGAGTTTGGGTGAAATTACAGCAGACTCTTGGAAAAGAAAAATGACTATCGATCACGACCTTGAACTGGTTCGTCCGTGGCATTATTCCACGTATTTGGTTGATGATGACATTACATTAAGTTTTACTCCGGCGAAAAAATGCGCTATTTATAAAATTGATTTCCCAGCCGCTGCCAAAAAAAACATCCTTGTTGAAGGAACCGATGTGATGAAAAGTGAATTCTTGGGCGGAAATGCTTTTTCGATGATCGAACAATACAGCTACACCAAAAAAGGAACTACTCCTGAAACTCGCACTATGTTGGCCTATTGTTATGGTGAGGTTACTGATAGTGAGGGAAAACCATTCGCAAACATTGATGTGCAATCCTCAAAAGGGCGAATGGCGATCATCCTCTCTGGAAATGAAGCAAAAACCGCCATTATAAAATACGCAATGTCCTATATCAGTTTGGACCAAGCAAAGAAAAATTTCAAATCAGAAATAGCCAGTGCTACTTTTGATAACACAGTGGCTGCCGGGAAAAAGGCTTGGGAAAAAGTGATCAATCAAATTGAAGTGACAGGTGGAACTGAAGCCCAGAAAAGATCTTTCTATACGTCACTTTACCGCACTTATGAAAGAATGATTGACATCAATGAAGATGGTCAATATTATAGCGGATACGATGGCAAAGTGCATCAAATCAATCGCCCTTTTTATGTGGATGACTGGATTTGGGATACTTTTCGCGCCAAGCATCCCCTCAATTCCATCTTGAATCCACAAATGCAAAGTGACATTCTAAATTCCTATGTTCTTATGTATGAACAAAGCGGATGGATGCCCACTTTTCCCGAGGTTTTAGGCAATAATATCGATATGAATTGCTTTCACTCGTCGGTTTTGTTTGTTGATGCCTATCGAAAAGGAATAAAAGGATTCGATATGAACAAAGCCTTTGAAGGAGTAAAAAAGAATTTGACGCAAGCCACTATGATTCCGTGGAGACAAGGAAATCCAAAAGTGGGATTGGATGATTTTTACCATAAAAACGGCTACTTTCCATCCTTGCAAATCGGGGAAAAAGAAACTGAACCGATGGTGGACGAATATGAAAAAAGACAGCCAGTCGCTGTGACTCTTGGAATGAGTTTTGATGCTTGGGCTTTATCAGAATTGGCAAAAGAACTAAAAAACGAAACCGATTACAAGAAATTCTCTGCTATATCAAAAAATTATCAAAAACTTTGGCATCCGGAAATGAGGCTTTTTATCCCAAAAGATAAAAATGGAGATTGGATAAAAATCAATCCAAAATTAGATGGTGGCAATGGCTTTCGCGAGTATTACGACGAAAACAATGGCTGGACGTATGCGTGGCTTGTTCAGCACGACATCGAAGGTTTGACCACTTTATTGGGAGGTAAGAAAAAAGCCGAAGATCGACTAGACCAACTTTTCAGAGAACCATTGGACACCAAAAAAAGGTTGTTCTATGTAGACGGAGCCAATTCAACAGGAATGATAGGTCAATTTTCGATGGGTAACGAACCTTCGTTCCATATTCCTTACTTATACAATTATTTTGGTGCGCCTTGGAAAACACAAAAAAGAGTCCGATTCCTGCTGGATGTTTGGTTTAAGGATTCCATTTTCGGCATTCCAGGCGATGAAGACGGTGGCGGAATGTCATCATTTGTAACCTTTTCGGCTATGGGTTTTTTCCCTGTTACTCCCGGATTACCCTATTATACCATCGGAAGTCCTTTGTTTGAAAAAACAGTCATTCACCTGCCGAATAAAAAGCAATTTACCGTAATTGGAAAAAACGCAAGCAAAGAAAACAAATACATTCAAAAAGCCTTTTTCAACGGAAAAGAAATTGATTCGCCATTTTTTACGCACGACCAACTTGTGGCTGGCGGAACACT
>JBOFUD010000351.1:0-1808 GCA_051652385.1 Flavobacterium sp. | reverse complement strand
GCAGGAACTTTATCGTCGTTCATGGCCAAACAAGCCGAACAACCTGGCTGACGCAATACAAAACCAGCTTCAGTAAGAATATCCAAAAGACCTTCTTCCTTAATCTGCGCTTCTACCACATGGGAACCCGGAACCAACCACGCCGTAACATTGTCCGCTTTTTTACGTCCTTTCACAATGTCGGTAAAAGATCTAAAATCTTCGATGCGACCATTGGTACAACTTCCCAAGAAAACGTAGTCAATTGGTTTGCCAAGCATCACATCATCTTCTTGAAAACCCATATAGGCCAACGATTTTTTATAGGTTTCGGCGCCGCCTTCTACTTGCTTGGCGTTTGGAATATGTTGTGAGATACCTATTCCCATTCCAGGATTGGTTCCGTAAGTAATCATTGGTTCAATATCAGCAGCGTCGATGTTCAATTCAGCATCAAAAATGGCATCAGCATCGGTTTTTAAGGTTTTCCAATAGGCAACGGCTTGGTTCCAAGCATCTCCTTTTGGAGCGTACAAACGGCCTTCCAAGAAATCGAATGTTTTTTGATCTGGCGCAATCATTCCCCCACGAGCCCCCATTTCGATACTCAAGTTACAAACGGTCATACGACCTTCCATAGACATTTCTTCAAAAACATTTCCGGCATATTCCGCAAAATAGCCCGTTCCGCCCGATGTAGTCAATTTGGATATGATATAAAGAGCGACATCTTTTGGTCCCACTCCTTTGCTCAATGTTCCGTTTACGTTGATGCGCATTTTCTTTGGTTTAGGTTGCATGATACATTGCGTAGCCAAAACCATTTCTACCTCTGAGGTTCCAATACCAAAGGCTATGGCGCCAAACGCTCCGTGTGTAGACGTGTGAGAATCGCCACAAACAATCGTCGCACCAGGTAAGGTAATTCCGTTTTCTGGACCTACTACGTGAACGATACCATTTTTTTGATGGCCCAATCCCCAGTGCGAAATGCCATATTCGGCCGCATTGTCTTCCAAAGCTTTCAGTTGGTTGGCCGATAAGGCGTCAGCAACAGGTAAATGTTGGTTGATCGTTGGGGTGTTGTGATCCGCAGTGGCAAAAGTGCGTTCTGGATGCAAAACGGTAATGCCTCTTTCTTTTAAACCTAAAAAAGCCACAGGACTCGTCACCTCGTGAATGAAATGACGGTCGATAAAGAACACATCGGGTCCATCCTCAATTGTACGCACCACGTGCGCATCCCATACTTTGTCGAATAATGTAGTACTCATTTTTAACTATTTTTTTAAATATCTTGGTCGTTATCGATAGCAAAGTCTTCAAAAGACATACCTATAAAAGCAAATGTAAAAAACGAATGAAAGGCATCAATTTGGAAATGTCATTATATACGATGCCCAAATTCGGTTTCTGCGGTACATTAGTAGTAAAACTGTCTTTTCTGCGAAGAATGATTCGGGTGTGTTGCCACCGTTCAAAAAGTAAAGCCCCCCTTTTTTTTAAATAAAAATCTTTTTTAGACAGGAGACTTTTCTTGTGTTATTTTTAAAACAAACCTTTTTTTTAATCGTTTTATTGCGTTTTTCTCGTCTAAATCTTCTTTTTAGATAAAAAATAGGCAACTAACTGTTGTTTTGATAGGTTGTAGATATTGTAATATTTAGGTTAATATGTAATGAAATATGTTTCTGAAATTTCTTTTTTCTTAGTCGAAATCTACGACATCCAAAAAGATAATTTAGCGCTTTTTTAATGAAATTAGGATCGATTTCTTTGGCTAATGCGTCATAATTTGAACCGTCATTTATATTGGAATAAAAAAACAA
>JBOFUD010000350.1:0-2869 GCA_051652385.1 Flavobacterium sp. | reverse complement strand
TTTACTTAACGATTACATTAAATACATCTCAACGAGCTTTAGGCAGGTGTGTTCGAGTGAGCAGTGCCGGCTGATGTCTCCAGCCATCAAATGCTTCTTGGACGAACAGGTGATCCTGAGCAGAAGTTGTCTCATGCGTGTCTGATACCAAACATTGAAGAGATTCTACGGGCTGGTCATTTTCAAAATATGCTCACAAACCTGTCCCTTCACTTTACAAGCATGTCAAAGCATCCAAATGAAAAAATCCACCCGATTTAGTCGTTAAAACGCAACTCGCCGTAAAAAGGCAATGATTGCTACTTAAGTCTTTATAGTTTTGAACTTTTTTTCTAAATTACTTTGAATTTCATTTGTGAGCTACTTGAAAAAACAAATGTCCCCCTCCTACGTTTAACTCTTTTGTATGGCGTATAAATTCTGATTAAAGATGCAATTAATTACCTGGGTGTAAAAGTGTCTTTAAATTCAAATATGATTCCTGCAGCTCTTGAACTCAATCCCATAAAATACCTTTTTAGGAAAAGTTCAATTCATGGCTAGAAAGAGACTTGTCTCTTGTGAAGGAAATCACATTGAAAATATTACATACTGTAGATGTTATCGCTCTAATAGTACTAATAGCAATCTAGAAAATATTATGGAAGAAACAATTATTAATCTTTTTTGTGAAATTGTTTTAGTTAAATCTTTTTGGAATGAGTTTTGCACAATATCTCTCACAAAAAAACAAATATAAGAATATATTTTATTACTTTTGATGTTATTTAATGCTTTTCTATAGTATTCAATATCATTTTAATCTTTTTATTGTACTTGGTAAATGTTGTATTCACAAATGCAAATTTTTGGTAAAAATATACTATTGTCAATTTTTTGGTTGATTTTCATGCCTATATTTAGTCCTTTGTGGCCATAAAGAACAAAAAAAAATTAAAAAGTCAAAAATTGCTCTCAAGGTTTAATCCTATTTAATTCCTCCCTCTGCCTTGTGTCATTTTGTTGTTTGTTTTTTTCTCTTCCACATTGTATGATTATGATTTTTGTGAATTCTAACTATCAATATGGTTTTCAATAGTTTCTGTGTGTTATATTGTTTTATTGGCATTAATAATAAAAAAGTACTTAGAAGGTCAAAGGTCAACAATCTGTTCAAGCAAACACACTGTGAGTGTCACTTTCCTTAAAATAAGTTAGAAATTTTATAAAAAATGTTAATTTTTGCTGTGGTTCTTTAAAAACGTCATTTGTGTTGCTTTAGCTTGTGTCAGTATGGAGGATTTTTATTGGGAAGGGTTAGGAAAAAACTTGTTAATCGGTATAATGTATAGATTTAAGTGTAATTTTCCCTTAAGTGTGCCTTTAAATATACCTTAAGTTTTACTAAAGTTATTCTCCTATTGTCTTTGGTAAAGGGAAATCACTTAAGAAAAACTTAAGGTGTTTTATGCAACTGGGCACAGAAACTGTAGATGAGATGAGCGACATCTGGTGTTCACAGCTCGTGCAAAACACACCTGCAATAAACACAAGCAGAAAACAAGCACGATCTATTATAAACATTTTCAAGACTTCAAAACTTTAAAATATATTACAGCAAATACAGAAAGAAAATACACACTAGAGCTGCTTTAGGCAAACTATAAACCAATATATACTCCCTCACATCTGTTACTAACATAAGAGAATATTCAATAACACACCACTGAGTGAAATCTCTCAAAACATCTACATGTACATTTTAGAATGGAGCTGTATGTCTAGTGTATATAATACTGAGACTGAGCTCACATCTGAGTTTTATTCGTTTCTCTTCTTGTAGAGTTTACGACTTTATTGATAAATCTCACGCCGAACTTCTTCTTCTAATGTTTTTTATGGCGGTTTGGCAAAACCCAAGAAAAGGAGCATTACCGCCACCTACTGATCTGGAGTGTGGAGAGTACATCGTTTTGGAAGAAATACAAAAAAAAAAATCCTATATTCTATCTAATGTTCCTGTGTTTTTTAGGAATTTAAATAATCTTTCATGTACTCTTGATTGCCTTGACCCGTTTCCTAACACTACTTTTAAAGAGATTTTATCCACTCCCAACCAACGGGATTAGCGTGATCTCGCGATACTTGGATGTTTAACGCGAGCGGCTTATTTAGTCGAACAGATTGGTTTAAATAATGCACTTAGTTCAAAGAGTCGCTAGATGGCGTCTTTTACACCTAAAACTTTATTAACAGTCACTGATTCGTGTTCTCTGCTTGTTTAACATTTGCCTAATGCTTTCAGCTGTTACAAATTGACAAAACTTTTCAATTTAAATGATTATTGTATTTTCTGTCTTCATTTCAATGGTTTATCTTTATATTTAAGGATTGCTTTGGTTTCCATTAGTTACTAATATTGTCGATGACGTCAGAGATCAACATAAATTAGTTGACAGCGCCATTAAGTGCCGGAGTTACTAGTTTGTATTCGCGATCACTTTTACATTTGCGATTTGCCATAAAGTACCATAAATACTTTTTTTAGTTTAGTATTAAAGTAAGTAGGCTGCTTTGGTGTAGTTTCACATCATGGGACAAGTGATCTGTCGATGCTTGGGCCACGAGACGCCAGATCCGGAATGCAACCAAACACTGGAGCAATGTTGGGTAAGTTACTCTGAAAAAGTGATAATTACTAGTTACTAATTACATATTCAATAGTGTTATTACATTACTGTACAAATAACTCCATCCAAATAGTATTTCATTACTTATTCCTAATTACTTTCTTTATCCTACATCAATCTTGATTAGCATTAAACATGAAACGGCTTAATTCATTATTTCAAATAAATAACTACATAAATTATTCTTATTAACTGACCAA
>JBOFUD010000349.1:0-3737 GCA_051652385.1 Flavobacterium sp. | reverse complement strand
AAGTTTTTGTAATACCCTTTTTCTTGGTTGATTAATTCAAAATGAGTGCCTTGCTCTACAATCAAACCTTTGTCCATAACTACGATTTTGTCTGCGTTGACAATCGTAGCCAAACGGTGTGCAATCACGATTGAAGTTCTGCCTTGCGTTATGGTTTCGGTGGCGCGCTGAATCAATTCTTCAGAATACGTATCGATAGAAGAAGTGGCTTCATCCAAAATCAAAATACTGGGATTGGAGACAAAAGCTCGTAAAAAAGCAATCAATTGTCGTTGGCCAGACGAAAGCATCACCCCGCGTTCTTTTACATCAAAATCATAACCATCGGGTAAGGTCACAATAAAGTCATGCACCCCAATTTTTTTGGCAGCAGCTAGAACTTCTTCTCTAGTAATTTCTGGATTATTGAGGGTAATGTTGTTGTATATGGTGTCCGCAAAAAGAAACACATCTTGAAGTACCACTGCAATTTGTTTACGCAATGAACTCAAAGAATAATTGTCAATAGGTTGATTATCAATACAAATGGTGCCACTGTTAATTTCATAAAAACGATTCAGTAAATTAATGATCGTTGACTTTCCAGCACCGGTAGAACCCACAATAGCAATGGTTTGTCCTGCGTGGACTTCTAAATCAATCCCTTTGATTACTTCTTCGTCGGGAATGTAGCCAAAACGAACTTTTTTGAATGAGATATTGCCTTTAAAAATTGGTGCTTCAACGGTTCCTTTGTCCTGAATTTGATCTTCGGTATCCAAAATATCAAATACGCGATTTGCGGCAATCATTCCCAATTGCATTTCGTTGAATTTATCCGCAATTTGGCGCAAGGGGTTGAATAGCATTCCGATAAACATAGTGTAGGAAAACAAATCTCCAAATGTGGTAAACTGATCACCGTTTAAAATTTTGATCCCACCATACAAAATGATACAACCTAATGTCAATGACGAGATGATATCAGCAATAGGAAAGAAGATGGAGTTGTAAAGGATGGTTTTGATCCACGCTTTTCGGTGTTTGTCATTGATGCTTTTGAATTTTTCAAATTCAAGGTCTTCTCGATTAAATAACTGCACGATTTTCATTCCCGTTACGCGTTCTTGAACGAAGGAGTTCATATTGGCAATCTGGTTGCGGACTTCTTCAAAAGCCACTTGCATTTTCTTTTGAAAAATACGTGTAAAAAACACCAAAATAGGCATCGCTACAATGACAATCCAAGTGAGTTTCCAGTTCATGTAGAACATAAAAATGAGCACCACGAGCATTTTCATCAAATCACTAATAATCATGAAAAGGCCTTGACTAAAAATACGTGCGATGGCTTCAATGTCCGATACGCATCGGGTTACGACTTGTCCAACAGGCACCAAATCAAAGTATTTCATTCGAAAACTTAGCAAATGCGCAAACAATTTAATTCGGATGTCTTTTACAATATCTTGCCCTAGCCAATTGGCCCAAAACACAAAATAGAATTGCGAAAAAACCTCTAATAACAAAACCATTGCCATCAAGGAAACGTACATTAGTAGTCCCTGCTGATCCTGAGTTTTGATGTATCCATCTACGGTTTGCTTCAACAAATACGGACGCAATGCGGCAAAAATAGATAAGGAAACGGCAAACGTAATCACGCCATTAAACCGAAATTGATAGGGTTTTGTGTATTTTAAAATTCTCTTAAATAAACGTGTATCGAATGCTTTTGCTTTCATGTTTAGGAGCTATTTCCCGCTATCCGCTCTAATCTTTTTTGTTTTTGAAGGAAAAACAAAAAAGGATTTCCGCTTCTATCGGGGCTATTTTAGATATTCATAACGTATTTCGGTTAAATATAAACCATGGGCAGGTACCGAAAATCCTGCTTTGTCTCTGCTTTTACTTTCGATAATTGTCTCAAAATCGACCAAAGTAATTTTGTGTAATCCTACATTTACCAATGTTCCAACAATAGAACGCACCATGTTGCGCAAAAAACGATTGGCCGAAATGGTAAAAATCAAACGATCGTTTTCCCTTTTCCAAACCGCGTCAAATATAGTGCAATCAAATGTATTTACATCGGTATTCACTTTTGAAAAACATTGAAAATTAGTGTGATTCAATAGTATTTTGGCAGCTTTATTCATCAGCTCTACATCCAATTCCTGATGATAATACCAACTTAATCCTTCTAGAAACGGGTTTTTAACCGTATTAATGTGGTACTCGTAGGTGCGCTTGGAGGCGTCAAAACGGGAATGGGCCTCATCATTCACAAGAATAATATCAAAAATAGCGATGTCTTTTGGTAAATACGAATTGAGTTTATGCACCAGCGTAGCGGTTTGCAGGGCGCTCTCGCTATCAAAATGGGCATACATTTGGCTGGCATGAACGCCAGTGTCGGTTCTTCCGGCTCCCATGATATTGATAGGTTTGTTCAAAAGCACCGAAAGGGCTTTGTTTAGGGTTTCTTGAACAGAACTCGCGTTGGGCTGGTATTGCCAACCGTGATAAGCAGTTCCGTTGTAGGCTAATTTGATAAAGTACCTCAAGATGGATTGTGATTTTTGTGTTTGATAAGCCCTGGATTTACTAAAGCTATAGGGAAACGATTATAGGTTTTTAGCTGGTGGCAAATTTACAATCTTTATGGGTACATTTTTTGTTTTATCTCATTTTTGTAAATGTTTATACAAAGCCACATGATTGTTTTTAGCCCCGATCGAAGTGGCATCCTTTTTTTTCTGGCAGGTTGGCAAAACCTGCGAGAAAAAAAAGATATAACGTAGAGCGGGAACCCTTGTTTAAAATTGGCCTTTTGTGATGCTCCTTAAAATATAGCTGTCTTTTTTTGGTAAAGATGGGAGGGAAGGCCTTATTTTTGTGGCATATTTTTACTTTATAGTATATGAAAAAAATTCTTTTGCTTTCGGATACCCACAGCCATATTGATGATGCGATTTTAAAACATGTAGCTTGGGCGGATGAAGTGTGGCATGCGGGCGATATTGGCGATTTGATGGTTACGGATACGATAAAAAAACACAAGCCGTTGCGTGCGGTGTATGGCAATATCGATGGAACTGAGGCGCGAGGCGAATTTCCGCTACACAATAGGTTTATGTGTGAGCAAGTTTCGGTTTGGATTACGCATATTGGCGGGTATCCTGGCAAATACAATCCGGCTATACGTGAGGAAATGGCGACGAATACGCCCAAATTATTTATTTGCGGGCACTCACATATTTTGAAAGTTCAGTTTGATAAAAAGCATAATTTGTTGCACATGAATCCTGGTGCGGCCGGAAAAAGTGGGTTTCATCAAGTGCGCACGCTGCTGCGATTTGTAATTGATGGCGAAAAAATTAAAGACTTGGAGATTGTTGAAATAAAAAAATAGCTACAAAATTGGGATAAGCAGCGTGATAGTGGTGCCTTGATTTGCTTGTGAGGTGATAAAAAACTTACCCTTTAAGTTGTTGATTCGCGCTTTGATTCTGTTTAGTCCAAAGCCTTCGAGACTTTTTTTGTCTTGGCTGTCAAATCCTTTTCCGTTGTCTTGTACGGTAATTATTAATTGTTGTTTGTTTTCGGTAAGATAAACTTTTGCAGCAGTAGCTTTGCTGTGTTTTAAAATGTTGTTTAGTAATTCGGATACAATGAAATAGAGTTTCATTTCAAATGATTCTTCAAAGCGAGTAGAAGTTTCAAGGTCATTGAAAAATTCAAAACGAATAGTAGAG
>JBOFUD010000348.1:0-9399 GCA_051652385.1 Flavobacterium sp. | reverse complement strand
TAGCCGTAATAAACCAAGCATTGGTTGCAGGATAATTTTTCTTCAATGTGTCTCCAATACTTTTGTAAAATTCTTCCATGTGAATATCCAAACGCTCATCATACGGCGGATTAAAAACCATGTGAAGTTTCCCTTCAGTGGTTTTCTCTGTATCAAAAAAGTTTTCTTCGGCTATCGTTACGTATTCCTCTAAATTGGCATTCTTGATATTGTCTTTGGCTTTTTGCACCGCACTTGGGGCCCTATCGTAACCTTTAATGGTGTAATGAAACTCTTTTACTTTTTTCAACAAACTATCCAATATTTGGTCAAACAAATCATTGTCCCAATCTTTCCATTTTTCAAAAGCAAATTCCTTTCGGTTGATATTCGCTGGAATATTACATGCAATCATAGCGGCTTCGGCCAAAAATGTTCCCGACCCACACATAGGGTCCAAAAAGTGACCTTGTCCTTCCCAACCTGATAACAACAAAATTCCCGCTGCCAAAACTTCATTGATAGGGGCAATATTTGTAGCCGTTCTGTACCCACGTTGATGCAATGAATTTCCGGAAGTATCTAGTGCTACCGAAACTTGGTCTTTGCCAATATGAATGTTGATTCGCAAATCAGGAAACGCTTTATCAATACTTGGGCGCTGTCCGGTGCGTTCTCTAAATTGATCGACAATCGCATCTTTACATTTTTGAGAAACAAATTCCGAATGATTAAAATAATCCGAATGCACCGTGGCATCAATCACAAACGTTTGATTAGCATTGATAAATTTCGACCAGTTAACACTGGCTATACCTTTATACAGTGCTGCTTCATTGTTGGCTCGAAAGGAATAAATAGGTTTTAACACCTTCAAAGCGGTGCGCAACGACAAGTTGGCTTTGTACATAAAACCTTTGTCGCCCTTAAAACTCACCATTCGTATCCCCTGCTCAACCTCTTGAGCACCCAATTGACGTAATTCTTTGGCCAATATTTCTTCAAAACCAAAAAAGGTCTTGGCTATCATTTTATAATTCTCCATCGTATGCTACATTCCAATAATTAAATTCCAAATTCCAATCGTTTTGAAATAGTATATTTTCTGCAAAAATACACTAAATTTGCCGGACTAAATAAAACCATTACAATAAATGTCTACAGACCATAAAGCTTCTATGCCCGCCGCTCAACAATCGCCTCCAACTTGGTTTACGTCTTGGTTTGATACACCCTACTATCATATTCTGTACAAAGAGCGCAATTATCGCGAAGCGCAACTTTTTATGGACAACTTAACCCAATACCTCAATTTGCCCGATAAAGCAAAAGTACTGGATTTGGCTTGCGGTAAGGGCCGACATGCCATTTACTTGAGTCAATTAGGATACGATGTTTTGGGAGCCGATTTGTCTGAAAACAGCATTGCTGAAGCCAAAAATAACAGCAACACCAATTTATCGTTCAAAGTGCACGATATGCGAAAACCCTTTGAAGAAAAGTTCGATGCCATTTTCAATTTATTTACCAGCTTTGGGTATTTTGAAGACGAAGCCGACAATCTAACCACCTTAATTGCCATTAAAGAAAGTTTGTCCGAAACAGGTTTTGCCGTGATCGATTTCATGAATGTCAATCAAGTGATCGAAACTTTAGTACCTGAGGAAACCAAAACCGTGGATCAAATTGATTTTTACATCAAAAGATATGAAAAAGACGGTTACATCTACAAAGAAATTAACTTTGAAGACCAAGGGCAAAACTATCATTTTACCGAAAAAGTTAGAGCCTTTCGCTTAGACGATTTTCAGAATTTAATGGACGAAGCGGGCATTTATCTCTTGGATATTTTTGGAGATTACAAACTAAAAAAATTCCACAAAACAGAAAGCGAACGATTAATAATGATTTTTAAGTAATATAAATCTTAACATTTTAAACTCTAAACAATTTTAAACTTTTAAACCTTTTCTAAAAAATGAATTACCTCTTGCCTTTACTTGCAGTAATCCTTGGATATGTCTTGGCATTAGTATTCAAGCCCGAAAAGAAATCCAATTTAAAACTTTTATTGGCTTTTAGTGGTTCTTTTTTACTCTCTATCACTGTTATCCACCTTTTGCCTGAGGTCTATCACGACCACAACAATAACAGCACTGGAATCTTTATCATGCTGGGTATTTTGTTTCAAATCCTTTTGGAATTCTTTTCCAAAGGAGCAGAACACGGTCATGTACATGGTCACGAAAAAATGAGCCAAATTCCGTGGTTATTGTTCATAAGTCTTTGCATTCATGCATTTTTAGAAGGTTTTCCCGTGGGTCATCATCATGATTTAGCCATCGGAATTGCCATTCACCATTTGCCCATTGCCATCATTTTGACCACCTTTTTCGTTCAAGCACATCTTAACCCCAAAGCTATTTTGGCCTTCATGATCACTTTTGCCATGATGACACCGCTTGGCACACTGGCCGCCAACTATAGTCCCGAATTACAACGGTACACTACGGAAATTACCGCCATCGTAATCGGAATTTTATTTCATATCTCCTCGACCATCATTTTCGAAAGTAGCGAAGGACACAAATTCAACGTGGCAAAGATCTCTATGATTGTATTAGGAATTCTGCTGGCATTATTGATATAAATAACTTATTAACAATTAGTTAATTCAACACTAAAAAGCATTTCAGCTGAACAATGAGCTATTAAACTGATTTTTTTGATACTAAGTCACATTTGAACTTTCTTTGAAGAAAATTAGGAAATTTTCACTGCCAATTTAATAGGCATTCGATACTTCCTTATCAACCAAATTCAACTGTAGCTAACTTAAATACAATCTATTATGTTTAGTTTGTTTCAAAAAAAATCTAGAGAATTCTCGAAAACGGAGGGGCACATTTTTGGTATCATTTCAGAATTATTAAAAAGAAATAATACTGACATACATTGCGATGAATTGGGAAGAAAATACTATTTGAGTAATGAAGATTACCACATACAAATAACAATTTTCAGCAATGAATACGTCATCAGAATCACCAATACACATGATTCAATAGCTGAAAAATATGATGATTTTCTTGTAGATAAAATATTAGTAGCCCTAAAAGAAGAAAAGCAAAAAAGGATGGATTTGATCTGCGGTTCCATCTCGGATAGTATCGAAAACATGGCTGAACGCTTACACAAAACAGTAACCGAGTCTGCAGCAAAAGATCCAGCAATCATTAAGATGACCAAAGCCAATTAATCAATTGCCTAGCCGCCTTATTTGTCATTTCAAATTTTCAACTCCATATTTGAATTGGATTCCAAGCAGGAAAGCAACTATTCCGAACGATTACGTAAGGCATAGATTCTGCATTAGAAATCTACTCTAACTAAAATATTTCACCTTTTTTTTTTTAGCAAAGGTCAGTGATCAAAATTCCTTCTTCAAAACCATGATTTTTTTTCACGCGTGTAGACTTTTAGTGGAGTTCAAGAGGCTCAGCGCTTAGTTCTATCATTATTAAATTTAAAGGACAAAAGAAGTAGCTCGTTGGTTTCTATATCTTATTGTATTCATTCAACGTTGTTTTCTTGTTTAAGAATAATACGTGAACTCGAGCTTTTATTGAACAAATCCTTTTCATTGCGAAATCTAACACGGCTTTTGGTTCAAAAAAGGGAGCTATGAATTGCTCTAAAAACAATAAATAAAAATTTTTCATACTACACGAATGCATTCAGAGCAGATATAATTGTCGGCAATCGGCAAAGTCATGGCTAAAACTTTTGAAAGCAAACACGCTATAATCTAGTGAATAAATCAAAATCAATCCTGAATTTTATTTAACTTTGGAGTTTCAAAATTTACAATAATAATTCATTATGACGTTCATAAAAACGACCGAACAAACTTCGCATTACGACGATTTAGACCAAATGTCAGTAAACGAAATTTTGGCATCCATCAATAAGGAAGATGAAACCGTACCCAAGGCAGTCGCGAAAGCGATACCCCAAATCGAAACTTTAGTTACTGAGATTGTTACCAAAATGAAACTGGGTGGCCGATTGTTTTATATCGGAGCTGGAACTTCTGGACGATTAGGTATATTAGACGCATCCGAGTGCCCACCTACTTTTGGAGTTTCTTTTGATGTAGTCGTGGGCATTATAGCCGGTGGTGATATAGCCATTCGTAAAGCTGTAGAAAACGCAGAGGACAACGCCACACAAGCTTGGGAAGATTTAAAAGCTTTTAACATTAACGAGAAGGATGTGGTAGTCGGAATCGCAGCCTCTGGAACCACTCCGTATGTCATTGGAGGCTTAGAGACTTGTAACAAAAACAACATCAGCACAGGAAGCATTTCTTGTAATAGTGCTAGTCCACTATCGCAAACGGCAAAATTCCCGATTGAGGTCATTGTAGGGCCCGAATTTGTATCCGGAAGCTCCAGAATGAAAGCGGGTACAGCGCAAAAACTGGTGCTTAACATGATTACTACCACTACTATGATTCAGTTAGGCAAAGTTAAAGGCAACAAAATGGTCGATATGCAACTCAGCAACGCCAAGCTTGTGGACCGTGGAGTAAAAATGATTATGGGCGAAATTCCTGTTTCGTACGAAAAAGCAGCCGAATTATTAACCAAATACGGGAGCGTCCGTAAAGCCGTAGACAACTTCTAAACTCAACTTCATACTTGTAACCTTTCACTTCAAATGGCAACCAACAAAGATTTTATCGCAAAAGGCATCAAATATCTATCAGGCGCGTTGCCACTGCTATTTATCGGCCCATCCGTTATTTATAATGCCTTTATGAACCAACATACAAATTGGCACTATCTTGTACTCGCCATCGGAATTACAGCGTGTTTAGGAGCCATGTACCTAATGTTTGCAGGTCTTAGATGGATTATGAAAGCCTTATTCAACGATTAATGGAAAACTTAGTAAACATTCAAAAAACCTTCGAGAAGATCATTGTAATTCGTGAAAAAATAAACTATCGGGAATTTGAAGACTGCGTGTTTAAAAACTGTGATTTCTCAGATAGCGACTTCTGTAACAATACCTTCATGGATTGCGAGTTTATCGACTGTAACCTATCAATGTTGCAACTTGGCGGTAGTAGTTTAAAAAATGTTAGCTTTAAAAACTGTAAATTATTGGGCATACAATTCCAAGGTTGTGAAGATTTTTTATTTGAAGTAAAGTTCCAAGATTGCGTATTGGATTACGCTTCTTTCGCCAATAAAAAAATGCCGAAAACAAAATTCTTAAGCACTTCCTTGAAAGAAGTAAGTTTCGTCGGGACACAATTGAATAGTAGTTTGTTTGACAATTGCAATCTCGATCACGCCATTTTCAATGACACACAATTGGCGGGTGCTGATTTTAGAACCGCTTACAATTACACCATCGATCCAGAATTTAATCCGATGAAAAAAGCTATTTTTACTACACATGGCATCGTCGGGCTTTTGGATAAATACGACATCAAAATAGAATAAAAACAAGATTATCATCACTATGAAAAAACTTTGCTACTTTTCTCCCCTTTTACTTTTAATGTCTTGTTACAACGCAGACCGTAAATGTGCTGATTTCAAAACCGGAAAATTCAAATTTGACTATGAGGTGAATGGCGTAAAAAAGACAACTCTTTTTGAGCGCAAGGACAGCATCGAAATAGAAACTTTTGAAGGAAAAACCGATACAGCAACCATTCGTTGGGTAAACGATTGCGAATATGTTTTACAAAAAAAACATCCTAAAAACAGCGCCGAGGAAAAAGCCATACAAATGAAAATTTTGACCACAACGAATGATTCGTATACCTTTGAGTTCGGAATGATTGGATCTGACGCCAAACAAACGGGAACGGTAACCAAACTATAAAAACAACTTAACTCAATAAAATGGAAGTATTTCTAAACCCCGATGCTTGGATCGCCTTATTGACCTTGACTTTTCTTGAAATAGTATTAGGTATCGATAATATTATTTTTATATCCATTGCCACGAGCAAACTCCCTGAAGAAAAACGCAAAAAAGCTACCAAAATCGGAATGTTTTTGGCGATGTTCATGAGAATTGGACTTTTATTCGGAATCAATGTATTGATTCAAATGAAAAAACCTTGGTTTACCATTGATTGGGGATGGCTTCAAGCTGGTATTACTGGACAAAGCATCATTTTACTCCTTGGTGGATTGTTTTTAATTTACAAAAGCACGAATGAAATCCGTGAAAAAGTAGACGAAAAAGGTCATGAAGAAAAAGAATTAGGCAAAGCTGCTACCAAATCGTTTCAAAGTGTGATCTTACAAATTATAATGATTGATTTAGTCTTTTCATTCGATAGTATCCTTACTGCAGTGGGTATGACTAATGGAGTGCCAGGCGCCATTTATATCATGATTACTGCCGTAATTATATCCGTTGCCATCATGATGCAGTTTGCCGTTCCGGTGGGAACTTTTGTAAACAACCATCCATCTATCCAAATCCTAGGATTGTCTTTTTTAATTTTAATTGGATTTATGTTATTGACCGAAAGTGCGCATTTGGCACATGCCTCAATATTTGGAAGCCATGTCACACCTGTACCCAAAGGCTATTTGTATTTTGCCATTTCATTTTCGTTGTTTGTCGAAATATTGAATATGAAAACAGCTAAAAAGAAAAAATAAAAAAAAGAGGCTCTCTATAAATTTAGAAAGCCTCTTTTTATGTATATCTTTATGACAACCCTGAAATAACGCCATGATCATCGATATCAATTCTGGTAGCATTGGGTGTTTTGGGTAATCCTGGCATCCGCATTACATCACCTAACAACGGAATGACAAAGCCAGCGCCACTGGCAAATTCAAATTCTCTAACTGTAATAGTAAATCCCGTTGGTCTTCCCACCATTTTTTCATTATCAGAAAAACTTGCAGGTGTTTTGACCATACAAATTGAGAAATCTTCAAAACCCAATTCTTTAATCGTTTGCAATTGCTTCTTGGCCTTTGCAGTATATTCTACCATGCTAGCACCATAAATCTCCGTAGCAATGGTCTCAATTTTAGATTCAATACTAGCCGAAGGCAAGTACAAAGGTTGATAATTGGCCCTACCAGCCTCTATTTCATCAACAATGGCCTTCGCCAAAGTCGCTGATCCTTGACCTCCATCGCTAAAAGCCGTACTTACTACCGCTTGTACGCCTTTTTGAGCACACAATTCGATTACTGTGGCATATTCTTCTGATGTATCTGTTGGAAAAGCATTGAGACACACTATCGGATTTAAACCAAATTTCTGAATATTTTCTATGTGTTTTTCTAAATTGCAAAAGCCTTTTTGGATCGCTGCTACATTGGATTCTTTACACGCTTCCGCTGTCAAACCTGCATGATGTTTGATGGCTTTTAAAGTAGCCACCAAAACTACCGCATCGGGTCGCAATCCGGATTGTTCACACTTGATATGAAAAAACTTCTCAGCACCTAAATCGGCACCAAAACCAGCTTCGGTCACCACATAATCTCCTAAAGAAAGTCCCATTTTGGTAGCAATAACCGAATTCGTTCCTTGTGCGATACTAGCGAATGGACCACCATGCAAAATAGCCGGATTTCCTTCAATAGTTTGTACTAAATTAGGTAAAATGGCGTCTTTCAACAAAGCGGCCATAGCGCCTACTACTTTCAAATCTCGAGCAAAAACTGGGACGCCTTCAATCGTTTTTCCCACATAAATAGTACCTAGACGTTTTTTTAGATCAGCAATATCTTTGGCTAAACATAAAATTGCCATGATTTCTGAAGCAGGCGTAATATTAAAATTTTCCTCACGCATCACTCCGTTTCCTTTGGCTCCAACACCAATAATTATTTGGCGTAAGGCACGATCATTCATGTCCATGACACGTTTCCAAACAATAGCCTTGGAATCTAATTTTATAGTGCTGTCTGGATTTTGTAAATGATTATCAATAATCGCAGAAAGCAAATTATTCGCTTTCTCAATAGCCGAAAAATCTCCCGTAAAATGAAGATTTATGTCTTCCATGGGCAATACTTGTGCATAACCACCGCCGGCAGCCCCCCCTTTTAAACCAAAAACAGGTCCTAATGAAGGTTCGCGCAAAACCGCAATGGCTTTTTTACCTATACTGTTCAAACCATCCGTCAACCCAATAGTCATGGTTGTTTTTCCTTCACCATATTTTGTTGGTGACATGGCCGAAACCAAAATCAACTTCCCTTGGGGTTGTTCTTTTTGCAAATACAACGGTAATTTGGCTTTGTATTTACCATACAATTCCAAGTCATCCTCAGCAATGTTAATTTTTTGAGCTACATCTTTAATTAATAAAATCTTACTTTTTTGGGCAATTTCTATATCTGAAGGAAATAATATCATAACAAATGGGTTGTTTTCTATCTATTTTGCAAAAATACTATAAACATAAGGCATAAAATAGGATAATAATCATATTTACAAAAAAACCGCTTCATTTGCAGAAACGGTTTACATTTTATTCTAAAGATAAAGTAACTTGACCATCATCTTCCAGTTGTATCGATGCATCATCCACACCATTGTCGATATGGGGGAATTCCTGAGGTTGTTCCTCCTCCGGAACCTCATAAGGCAAAGGATCCAACAAATTAACTTGTTTGATTTTATCAGATGTTATTTGATTTCCCAGGGCTTTAAATCCTTTTACCGCAATAAAACTTTCAATATCCACCACTTGACTTTCTTTTTGAACGCCTTTAACTTTGGCAAAAATAAGTTCGGCAACTGGTCTCCAATCGGTAGATACAATTTCTACCTGCGACTTTTCATGTTCGGTAATAAAAACCTCCTCTTTATTTTCATTTTCAATTAAAAAACGTTTGACAAAATAACGTTCTTTTTCGCCATCATAATAGATGGTAGAAATTGGTTTTTTGGGAATCCATTTTTCCAACACGATCATATCCTCATCAAAATGGGTGGACAATTCTGGAATAATTACTTTTATTTTACCCGTTTGCGAAATGATTAATAGTTTATCACTAGGTCTAAATTCACCTAACAATTCACCTCTTCCATCGACATTTAAGCGCTGAACGGTGTCATCAAACCAAACCTTTCTGGGCAATAATGTAGAAATTCCTTTCTCTTTCAATTCGATTTTCTTAATGGGATATTTGCTGACTACATTTCCTTTTGAGGCGCGCCCCTTTATGGCTAATTTGGCAAAATCAATATCAAATTTCAGTTTTTTAATACTTCCTACTTGGCGAAGAATAATATTAATAACCTCAGCTTCTCCATTTGGATTGCACGAAAAATAGAGTATTTGAGATCCCGCACTTGCATTGGTCAAATCATAAGCTTTGTCTCTGGTAACTCCCGAAACATTAAAACGCT
>JBOFUD010000347.1:0-24470 GCA_051652385.1 Flavobacterium sp. | reverse complement strand
CGTCTTAAATTTGTCGCCCAATTCGAAAACGGAAAAGCGAGCGTAGGATTACAATGCATTGCCAAAGACCATCCGTTTTACAACTTAGAAGGAAAAGACAATATCGTATTGTTCTACACCGATCGCTATGTTGACCAACCGTTGTTGATCAAGGGCGCTGGCGCAGGTGCCGCTGTTACCGCATCTGGAATTTTTGCTGATGTAATTCGTATTGGAAATGTGTAAAAAGAGGTACTAAAAAACTACGGTTCTTAGATCATTCAACCTTAGAATCTTAGCCACTCAGAAACTAAGAAATAAAAGAAAAATGAAAGAAATAAAACTATTTTGCCCGGCAACTATCGCGAATCTTTCTTGCGGATTTGATGTCTTAGGCTTGTGCTTGGCTACCGCAGGGGACGAAATGATTGTTCGCACTTCCGCCCAAAAAGGCGTTCGAATCACCAAAATTGTGGGTGCCGATTTGCCCTTGGAAACAGAGAAAAATGTCGCAGGTGTAGCGGCTTTAGCTATGCTAGATGAATTCGAAACTGCAATGGGTTTTGATATCGAAATCTACAAAAACATCAAGGCCGGAAGTGGTATTGGCAGCAGCGCCGCGAGTGCAGCAGGAGCCGTTTTTGGCATTAATGAGTTATTGGGACGTCCTTTTTCCCGCAAGGAATTGGTCAAATTTGCCATGCAAGGCGAAAAGCTAGCCAGCGGAAATGCCCATGCCGACAATGTGGCTCCTGCCCTATTGGGAGGCTTCACTTTGGTACGCAGCTCCAACCCTTTAGATATAATTAGAATAGACAGTCCTTTAGCACTTTACGCTACTGTAGTTCATCCACAAATTGAACTCAAAACATCGGATGCGCGTTCCGTTTTAAAACAGACCGTTTCTCTAAAAAGCGCCATTACTCAATGGGGCAATGTCGGCGGATTGGTGGCCGGATTGTACACGCAAGATTACGAACTTATCGGGCGTTCGCTACATGACGAAATCATCGAACCCGTGCGCAGTATGTTGATTCCGGGTTTTGATGCCATCAAAAAAACAGCTTACGAAAACGGCGCTTTAGGTTCTGGCATTTCGGGTTCTGGCCCTTCAATTTTTGCATTAAGCAAGGGCGAAAGTACGGCTCAAAAAATAGCCGAAGCCATGAGCAAAGTATATGAGGAAATGAACTTACCTTATGAAATACACGTGTCCAAAATCAACCCTGATGGAGTAACCATAATAGAATAGCCCCCCAACCCCCGAAGGGGGAATACAGTTTATACAAGCAAAACAACACACAAGTTACTAATCACTAATTACTGTCATCTCGAGCGCAGTCGAGAGCGACCATTCACTAAAAATGAAATACTACAGTTTAAACCATAATGCACCTATCGTTTCTTTTGAAGAAGCGGTGGTACAAGGATTGGCCTCCGACAAAGGCTTATATTTTCCAGAATCCATTCATCCGTTGGCGGCTGATTTTATTGAAAACATCGAAAATCTGTCACACGAGGAAATCGCTTTTCAAGCCATTCAGCAATTTGTGGGGGATGAAATTCCAGCCGATACTTTACGCCAAATTATAACCGAAACGCTTTGCTTTGATTTCCCCGTAGTCGAGGTTGAAAACGGCATTTATTCGTTAGAATTATTTCACGGTCCCACAATGGCTTTCAAAGATGTAGGGGCGCGATTCATGTCGCGTTGCATTGCCTATTTTAACCGAAACGATCCTTCCAAAAAGAACACAGTATTGGTAGCCACTTCTGGTGATACAGGAGGTGCGGTGGCGAGTGGCTTTTTGGGTGTGACTGGTGTGGAAGTGGTAATTTTATATCCCTCAGGCAAGGTGAGCGACATCCAAGAACGCCAACTCACCACTTTAGGACAAAACATCCAAGCGCTCGAAGTAGCCGGCGTTTTTGACGATTGTCAGGACATGGTCAAAAGAGCATTTTTAGATCCTGATCTGGCTTCGACTCATTTAACTTCGGCCAATTCTATCAACATTGCGCGTTGGTTACCCCAAATGTTTTACTTTTTCTTTGCTTACAAAGCCTTGAAAAAACACCAAAAACCATTAGTCTTTTCGTGTCCAAGTGGGAATTTCGGAAACATTTGCGCAGGCATCATCGCCAAAAAATTAGGCCTACCCATCGAGCATTTTGTGGCTGCTACCAATGCCAACGATACCGTTCCGCGTTTCCTAGAAAATGGCGTTTACGATCCAAAACCTTCCATCGCAACGATTTCAAATGCCATGGATGTGGGCAATCCGAGTAATTTTGTTCGCATTCAAGAAATGTATCAACATGATTTGGCGCAATTTAAAAAAGACTTTTCGTCCTACACCTTTAGCGATGCCGCCACACGCGAAGCCATGAAAACTATTCATCAGCAAAAAGGCTACATTGCAGAACCTCATGGCGCGGTGGGTTTTTTGGGTTTGAAAAAAGAATTACAAAACCATCCCAATGCTCTTGGAATTTTCTTAGAAACTGCTCATCCCATCAAGTTTTTGGATGTCGTGGAACCGGCATTGGGTGTGATTTTACCCATTCCGCCCCAAATAGAGAGCGTCTTAAACAAAGATAAAGTAAGTACTAAAATCAAAACGTACGAGGAACTAAAAGTTTTTTTACAAAATTAACAATCCCTCCTCTATCCTATCTGTAAGCGACTGAATTTTTAATTGAGTCGCTTTTATTCCAACACAAAAGTAACCTTTCTCGCTATCCTTTAAGATCTTCATTTCAGCTAGCCTATTTTTTGCTCATAAACCACATAGTTATCCCAAAATTCGCACTAGAATTAGTCGTGGTAGATTTCTAATGGGAAAGCTGGAATTATAAATTTTATTCTCACTATTCTTACAATTGTAACTTTATTTTGCTTTTTTATTTTCGGCTTCAGAATTTAAGATTGAAATCGCATCAGTTGTTGAAAAAATCAACTACATTTGACAATATTGATACACAAGCCTCTAAATCAATACTTTAATCTTTTTTATCCTACTTCCATTTTGGGCGTTCTGTCATCAGTCACGACTGCCTTTGTTCGCATTTGCATTTTTGATAGTCCTTGTTATTTTTTCAGCCTCATGGGGCACGATGGGTAATGTGCCAATTGTACTTAGCCCCCCACCCCTACAAGTACGATAGAACTTTATTAAAAAAAGTAGTAACCACCTAATTGAATAGCTATGAAGTATTTTGCAAAAGGATTTTTGGTTTCTGGAATTGTTGTATCATTTGCTTTTGTGATGCACAATCATTCAGATAAGAATGGTAAAGGAGCAACTAATTATGCGACTCAAGTGATTAGAGTAAGTTTAGATCCTTCTGGGAATGGCTTGATTTTGGACGATGGTAAGAATAAAGGAGGAAACATTACCACCAAGGTAAACAAGAAAACGGTAATTAAATGGAGATTAGATAACCAATCCGGAATTACTTCTTTAGACAGTATTGTGTCCAAAAATGGTGTAGATCTATTCGATATGAAACCTTCAAAAGAGAATGACAAATTGCTCACAGGAAGGATTGGCGATTTTCCGAGTGGCACAGAAGAGGAATATGGCATTTGGTACTCCGTAGATGGGGTTTCGTATATGCATGATCCCAAAATACAAATTCACTAAGACTTTTTGAGTGAAGGCGAATACATGGGATTACAGCCAACAAAACAAACAGAGAAGGAGCAACATTTATTTTTTAATTGTTTTCTCGCTGATTTGGAATGCTTCGCGTGCGCAAAATAAAACTAAAATCGACAGCCTAGAAGTCGTTTTTTTAGATAGAAAATTTCACAAAAATGAGGAACTAAGCATCTTGAACACCTTAGCCATTCACCATTTTGATACCGAAAAAAAATTAAAATACAGTGCGCTCTTAATTCAAAGAGCTACCTCAAAAAAAGAACTTGGGTATCTGCTGCAGGGTTACCTCGAAATAGGCAATGCGTATCGATTAAAAAGCGATTTCAGCGATGCGCTCACCCATTATTTTAAGGCCGCACAAATTGCAAATGCGAAAAATTTTAAAAAGCGTCTACCTGTAATCAATATTGCCATTGCAGATGTGTATGCGTTATTGGATAAAAAAAGCAAGGCGTTGGCGTATTACAACAAATCCATTGCGCTGTTGCGACTAGAAAAAGACTCTACAAATTTGGCATCAGCATTACTCAATACAGGAGATTTGTATATTAGTTCGAATTCATTGGATTCGGCATTGGTTACTACACGAGAAGCTAAGACTATTTTTGAAAAATTAAAATCAGCCACGGGTTTAGCGTATAGTTTGGGAAATTTAGGAATGATTTATGCCCGATTGAAAGAAGATACTAAAGCAGAAGCCAACATTAATCGGGCGATTATGATTCTAAGCATCCAAAAGGATTATTATCCTATTTGTGTGTATTTGATGATCATGGCCGATATTTATATCGAAAAAAAAGAGCCTCAAAAAGCCTTGACCTACAGCCTTCGAAGTCTTGCTTTGGCTAAAAAATACGGGCTCAAAACAGAGATTACCCAATCGAACTTGAAGCTCTCCAAAATTTACGAAAGTAAAAATGATTTTCAAAAATCGCTATGGCATTATAAAGCGTATACTTTTTATAATGACAGCATCAAAAATATCGAATCGGTCAAAAAATTGGCTGAAATACAAGCCAATTATGAAATTTATAAAAAACAATTAGAGGTCAATCAATTAAGTAAAGAAAGGCGAACGCAGCGCATTATCACCATAGTTTCGTGGGTAAGTGTCTTGCTACTTTTTGGGTTAATTTTTGGACTATTTAGAAGGTATAAATATGTCAAGGCTACCAAAAAAATAATTGAAATTGAAAAAGACAGATCAAATAATTTGTTGCTCAACATATTACCCGAAGCCACTGCGCAAGAATTAAAAGAAAACGGCAAAGTTGTTGCTAAGAAAATGGAGTCAGTCACGGTTTTGTTTTCTGATTTTGTTGACTTTACAAAATATTCTGAGCAGATGGAACCGGAGGCATTGGTGCAGCATATTGATTTTTATTTCTCCAAGTTTGACGAAATAATGGAGCGGTTTGGTATTGAAAAAATAAAAACCATAGGCGATTGCTATATGTGTGCTGGAGGATTACCTTTTGCCAGCGAGGATCATGCGATCAAAATAGTAGCCGCAGCCCAAGAAATTATTGAATTTGTGGAAAGTTGTTCAATAGCAATTCCACCTCAAAAATGTTGTTTTCAAATCCGTATAGGTATTCATACGGGACCTGTTGTGGCGGGTGTGGTAGGTACCCGAAAATTTGCTTATGACATTTGGGGTGATACTGTAAATATTGCTTCTCGAATGGAATCAAGTTCAAGCTTAGGGCGCATAAATATTTCACAAACTACGTATGAATTGGTTAAAAATCACTATGAATTTGAGTATCGAGGAGAGATTGAAGCCAAAAACAAAGGAAAAATGAAAATGTATTTTTTAAACCAGAATCCGCATTAGACTTCGTGGCGAAGCTAAATTATTCAATAAAAGCCAGAGCTCACGGACTATTTTTGAAGAAGGAAACAAGGTTCAGCGAATACCTATGAAAAATATAAACTAAGGAGTTAATATTTTCGTGTTTTGAATTTAAAAATAGGAGAACCAAGCGAAGCGTATCTTGAACTCCACTAAAAATAAACACTCGTGAAAAAAGTTCTTGGTTTTGAATAAGAAATTGATTCACTGAACTCCGCTAAAAAACATAAAAATGGTAAAGTAATTCAGATGTAGTAGATTTCTAACGCGAAATCTGGTTTTAAAATAACGTCGGCTTCTTGTGGAAGTTCTAGCCCTGATGGGAGTGGAAATCCTCTGGCTCGGGTGGCTATTTTTTTGCGGCTCGCAAAGAGCGACCAACGGAAGCTCCTTTGTGAGCCAGCAAAAAAAGCCAACTGTGCCAGAGATTGCAGCGTACAGCAGGAATAGCTCCTTGAAATGACAACGTATAATGTCATGATGTCAGCTGTTTTTAAGACAACTTCAACGAAAACTGACAATTATCTAGACTGACATCGACTTGGCACAATCCTTGACTTACCGACTTCGAGTTGTTAAAATGAGTATACAATAAAAATTAAATAAAATAAAAATGGGTAAAATAATCGGAATTGATTTAGGTACGACCAACTCTTGTGTTTCTGTAATGGAAGGTAATGAAGCAGTTGTTATTCCTAATGCAGAGGGAAAAAGAACAACGCCATCTATCATTGCTTTTGTAGAAGGTGGAGAAATTAAAGTTGGAGATCCAGCAAAAAGACAAGCAGTAACTAATCCAACTAAGACTATTGCTTCTATCAAACGTTTTATGGGGCACACTTTTGCTGAAACTACAGAAGAAGCAAAAAGAGTTCCTTACACAGTAGTAAAAGGAGACAACAATACGCCACGTGTGGATATTGACGGTCGTTTGTACACTGCTCAAGAATTGTCAGCTATGACACTTCAAAAAATGAAAAAAACTGCTGAGGACTATTTGGGTCAAACAGTGACTGAAGCGGTTATTACAGTTCCTGCTTACTTTAACGATGCACAACGTCAAGCGACTAAAGAAGCTGGTGAAATTGCTGGTTTAAAAGTTATGCGTATCATCAACGAACCAACTGCTGCTGCATTGGCTTACGGATTGGATAAAAAAGGAACAGATCAAAAAATTGCAGTTTACGATTTAGGTGGAGGTACTTTTGATATCTCTGTTTTGGAATTAGGTGACGGAGTTTTTGAAGTATTATCTACTAACGGAGATACACACTTAGGTGGAGATGACTTTGACCAAGTAATTATTGACTGGTTGGCAGACGAATTCAAAACTGAGGAAGGAATTGACTTGCGTTTAGACCCAATGTCATTGCAACGTATTAAAGAAGCTGCTGAGAAAGCTAAAATTGAATTATCTTCTTCTGCAGAAACTGAAATCAACTTACCATATGTTACGGCTACCGCTTCAGGACCAAAACACTTAGTAAAAAAATTAACGAGAGCGCAATTCGAAAAATTGTCTGATACTTTAGTAAAACGTTCTATGGCTCCAGTAGCACAAGCCTTGAAAGATGCAGGTTTGTCTACTTCTGACATTGACGAAGTAATCCTTGTAGGAGGTTCTACTCGTATGCCAAGAATTGCTGACGAAGTGGAGAAATTCTTTGGTAAAAAAGCATCTAAAGGAGTAAATCCTGATGAGGTTGTTGCTATTGGAGCAGCTATCCAAGGTGGTGTATTGTCTGGAGATGTAAAAGATGTATTGTTACTTGACGTAACACCTCTTTCTTTAGGTATCGAAACTATGGGTGGTGTAATGACTACATTAATTGAGTCTAACACAACTATTCCAACTAAAAAATCTCAAATTTTCTCTACTGCTGCAGATTCTCAACCAACGGTTGAATTGCACGTTTTGCAAGGAGCAAGAGCAATGGCTGCTGATAACAAAACGATTGGTCGTTTTAACTTAGATGGTATTCCACCAGCACCAAGAGGAGTTCCTCAAATTGAAGTAACTTTTGATATTGATGCCAATGGTATCATCAAAGTTTCGGCAACGGATAAAGGAACTGGTAAATCTCACGACATTCGTATCGAAGCTTCTTCTGGATTAACAGCTGATGAAATCGAGAAAATGAAAAAAGATGCTGAAGCTAACGCTGAGTCTGACAAAATCGCAAGAGAAAGAGCTGAGAAATTGAACGAAGCTGATGGAATGATCTTCCAAACAGAATCTCAATTGAAAGAATTGGGAGATAAATTATCCGACGATAACAAAGTGGCTGTAGAATACGCTTTGACTGAATTGAGAATGGCACACCAATCTCAAGACATTCCTGCAATTCAAACTGCTTTAGACAACATCAATGCAGCTTGGAAAAAAGCTACTGAAGCAATGTACGCTCAAGGTGAACAAGGTCAAGCTGCTGCTGAGCCTCAAGCACAAGGAGACAACGTTGAAGATGTTGACTTCGAAGAGGTTAAATAAGTAATAAAATTTTAGTATTAAGTAGTAAGACTTTTTAAGAATTAAGTTTTAGTATTAAGATTTTAAAAATAAGATGGAAACCGAGTCAGCAATGGCTCGGTTTTTTTTATGCCTTCTTCTTAACAAACATGCTGTTGATAACAAAAACATGCGGGAAGGTGATCGCAGCCAAAAACGAGAAGAACAGCGCATTAAACAGATAGGTATCCTTAAAAAACACATAAAGTGTGGCGATACCAATAATAGAAAAAAGCCAATACAACGCTGCCGATTTGCAGTAACTAATAAAATTAGACTTAGAAAACGAACCATTTATATATTTGACTTGATCAATAATAGAGGGTATACTATGCCAAAAAATAAAGTAAATGGCAAAACCCCAAATCAAACTAGAGGTTTTAAAAATTATTGCAAAGATTAAAAAATGAAAGTATTCAAGGTAAATTCGTTTTCTAATCTTCTTTACTTTCCAGTAGCAGTAACCGGTCAAAACAATAAACATAAACCCGACACCAAGCAGCAGCAGCCCAAAAGGATAATGATGAGTAGTAGTATTTTGGGTGATGTTAAAAATCACTTCTTCCACCGCTTTTGCATGAATGGTAAACAACAACAGTAACACTAGCAATCCGTGCAGTATATAGAAAAGACTTGTGATGGTCTTGGGGAAATGCTTTGACAGAACTTGCCATTCTTGTTCTCCAAAATGATAGCCACTCACTAATATAAAAAGAAGTAAAGCAAATTGAGGTAAAAAATAAAAGAAACCAATACCTGCAAGGACTACCAAAAAATAAGAAGCAAACACCTTTAAAGTAGAGTGCAACTCTTTTTTAGAATCGGTGACACGTATTAAAATCAAATCATTAGCGCCGTGGAGTATCCCTACTGAAAAAATTAAAAAAAAACCTGTCAAAATTTGTAATTGAAACGTTAGAAACGAATCCATCCAAAGTGCGAAAAAACTTGCTATTATTGCTATATTAGAATATTTTATCATAAATTTTTAAAATATATTAAAAATACTAAAAAAAAAGCAAACATTACGTATTGATTATTGTTTAATACTTCGTATATTTGGTTAAACAAAATAACAATTTAAAATTATTTACTTATGAAAGATTTTATGTTTATTTCAGGTTTAATCGGGAAATTATCTCCTACAGACTATGTTGGTTTTACATTTTTTGTGGGTTGTATGGCCATGATGGCAGCCTCAGCTTTTTTCTTTTTATCACTAAGCCAATTTGATAAAAAATGGAGAACATCCGTTTTGGTTTCAGGTTTAATTACATTTATTGCAGCAGTTCACTATTTTTACATGAGAGACTATTGGGCCTCCTTTGGGGAATCACCAACATTTTTTCGCTATGTTGATTGGGTATTAACCGTACCATTGATGTGTGTTGAGTTTTATTTAATCCTCAAAGTAGCGGGAGCCAAAACATCTTTATTATGGAAAATGATCATTTACTCCCTTATAATGTTGATTACTGGGTATTTCGGAGAGGTAGTATTCACAGATAGTGCCGCTTTGTGGGGCTTTATTTCTGGCCTAGCTTACTTTGTAATAGTGTACGAAATCTGGATTGGCGAAGCTGCCAAATTAGCTCGTGCGGCTGGAGGAGAAGTACTGAAAGCACACAAAATACTATGCTGGTTTGTATTAGTAGGTTGGGCGATTTATCCCTTAGGATACATGATGGGAACTACGGGTTGGTACAATGGCGTAATTCCATCAGGAAATATAGACGTGGCATACAACATCGCTGATGCCATCAATAAAATTGGATTTGGTTTAGTGATTTATAGTCTAGCTGTCAAATCACAAAAAGATTAGGCTATTTTACGGTAACGCACCCAAATACAATTCTTGCACAAACCGGTATATTCTAGTGATATACCGGTTTTTTGTTGCGTACAAAAGTCGGAACCATCGAAAATTTTCAGTAAAATAACGCATGAGCACTTTCTAAACAATCAAAGTAGACTAAAACGGGGTAAAAATAAAAAAGAAGAAAAACGATTCAGTATTGATGTTTATATTTCAATCTAACCCCAGAATTTTTTACCAGTAAAAGCTGCAATGATGGAATGCAATTGATGCCAACTTTGTATCCTCCTCCGAAAAATTTGAATCTTCAAGAAAATAAAGGGATAACGCTGGTTTCAATTGGCTGTCATTTGTATTTCTGTAATCAGAGGGAATCATAAAATAAACATAAACCTGATTTTTCTCATAAAGACCTTCCTGTTTTTTAATTATTTTTGTGACATTGTAGGTGATACGTTTTAAAATCAAATCTACGTCAAAGTCAAACTACTTTAAATCAATCAATTATTCATTTGTTTTTTGTGCTATTACTTTATAATTTTACTTGATGAGAAAAATTAAATATCGGAAAGGAAGAAAAGTACAACCCAATGCACTTGAATACACCGGAATCTACAAAACAAAAGACTCTGAGATACAACTTTTTGTTTATGACGCCTCAGGTTTTACAGAAAAAGCCGATTTTAAAGTACCTGATTTAAGTAACCTACTTGATCCTTCAAAAAACAACTGGCTAAATGTTCATGGTTTAAACAATATCGATTTAATAACCGCTATTGGAAAGTATTTTACGATTGATAATTATGTGTTGTCGGATATTTTGAATACGACAAGAAGAACCAAATTGGAAGAGACCAATGATCTATTATTTTTTAACATAAAATCAATCTTGCCGAGTGTAAACTCGGATAACATAAATGTAGATCAAATAAGTTTTTTACTTCAAGAGGGAGTTTTAATGTCTTTCCAAGAACGACGCTCTGATTTTTTTGAACATATCCGAGAAAGAATCAGAAACCATTCATCTAATCTTAAAAATAAAAAAACAGATTACCTTTTGTATGTATTACTTGATGCCGTTATGGAAAATTTCTACATAACAATTGAGAATGAAGAAGAAAAGTTAGAAGAAATTATAAGTCTTTCCAAAAACAGCTCAAGTCCAATTATTTTAGAAAGAATTGAAAAACATCGTGATAATTTTAATTTTTTAAAAAGAGCTATAACTCCATTACGTGACTCGTTATTCGACATTAAAAGTATTAAAGAAGACACAACATTTAACGTTATTCAACAGGAAAATTTTGTTTTTTTTGCACGATTACATCAAAAAACATTAGAGCTCTTGGAACAAATTGAATCTGATATGGGGTTACTAGAAAGCGCTTCTAATTTCTTCTTTACCACACAGTCCCACAAGATGAATGAAATTATGAAAACACTGACCATTGTATCAGCCATTTTCATTCCGTTGACTTTCATTGTGGGAATATACGGAATGAATTTTGATAACATGCCTGAATTACGACAGCACAACGGATATTTTTTCGTGCTCTTTTTTATGCTAACTGTCGGTGTCGGCATGGTCATTTACTTTAAAAAAAGAAAATGGTTTTAGTTTATATATAAAATTTAACAATTTAAAAGATAAAAAGAAGTTGATTATGAATAAAGCAATATACATCGCAACGAGTGAGCAAAACTGTGGTAAATCGATCATTAGTTTAGGTTTAATGCAGATCTTAATGGGAAAAACAGCTCGTGTGGGCTATTTTAGACCTATTATCGAAGATTTTGATGAAGGCAAAGGAGATAATCACATCGAAACTGTAATTTCTCATTTTGGTTTAGATATGAAAATTGAGGAGGCGTACGCTTTTACGAAAAGTAAACTCATCAAAAAGAAAAACAAAGGCAAAATTGGGGAAGTTCTCGATGTGATTATTGAAAAGTTCAAAAAACTGGAGGAAAAATATGATTTCGTTTTAGTAGAAGGAACTAGTTTTATTGGCGAAGGAACTGCGATTGAACTGGATACTAATGTTTTAATTGCTAAAAATCTGGGAATTCCAACTTTAATAATTGGTTCTGGAGTTGGAAAAACACTAGAAGAATTGGCAGATAGTTTGTATTTGGCTTATAATTCTTTCAAAATAAAAGATGTTGAAGTGATTTCAGTTATTGCCAATAAAGTGCAACCCGAAAATGTAGAATTGGTCACCGCAGCGTTGAAAAAACATCTACCCAGTACGGTGCTAATTAACACCATCCCGTTGATTACAAGTTTAAACAACCCAACTGTACAAGAAATTGTAAATGAAATTAGCGCCAAAGTGCTTTTTGGTAAAGAATATTTAAATAACGAGGTAGGAAGTTATAGCATTGGAGCCATGCAATTGCCCAATTACTTATTGCATTTAAAAGAAAATGCTTTGATTATAACTCCCGGAGACCGAGCCGATATTATTTTGGGGGCTCTTCAAGCGAATGAATCTGCTAATTATCCTTCGGTGGCAGGTATCGTTTTAACAGGGAATTTAATGCCTGAGGAAAGTATTTTGCAATTAATTGAAGGACTTTCCACCGTGGTGCCGATTTTTACAGTACCCGGAGGCACATATAATGTTTCCAATCAAATTGGAGCGATCAAATCAAAAATCTATGCCAACAACACGCAAAAAATTGAAACGTCTATCGCTACTTTTGAAAAATACGTGGATATAGACGCACTAGCAGAAAAATTCACCTCATTTGAATCTGGTGGTTTAACACCAAAAATGTTTCAATACAATTTGGTAAAAAGAGCCAAAAAAGAGCGAAAACATATTGTTTTGCCAGAAGGCAATGACGACCGAATTTTGATTGCAGCTTCACGTTTGCAAGTAATGGATGTGGTGGATATTACTATCATTGGAAATAAAAAACAAATAGAAGCAAAAGCTTTAGAACTCGGTTTAGACCTTGATTTTGATAAAATAGCTATCATTTTACCCAAAGATTCTGAGTATTATGAAGCGTATGTCAACACCTATTTTGAACTAAGAAAAGCCAAAAATATCTCGATCACAACGGCAAGAGATTTAATGGAGGATGTTTCCTATTTTGGAACCATGATGGTTTATAAAGGTCATGCAGACGGAATGGTTTCGGGAGCCGCTCATACCACGCAACATACCATTTTGCCAGCGCTCCAATTTATAAAAACAAAACCAAATTCTTCAGTAGTTTCTTCTGTATTCTTCATGTGTTTAGAGGATCGCGTATCGGTATTTGGCGATTGTGCCATTAACCCCAACCCAACAGCGGAACAATTGGCAGAAATCGCAATTTCATCCGCAGATACTAGTATGGCCTTTGGAATAGATCCAAAAGTCGCTATGCTTTCCTATTCATCCGGGACTTCTGGAAAAGGAGATGAAGTTGAAAAAGTAAGAATTGCTACCGAAATTGTAAAAGCGAAACGTCCAGATATTAATATTGAAGGTCCTATACAGTATGATGCAGCTGTAGACATGAACGTAGGAAAAAGCAAAATGCCTGATTCAACCGTTGCGGGACAAGCAAGTGTGTTAATTTTTCCCGATTTAAATACCGGAAATAACACGTACAAAGCCGTGCAACGAGAAACAGGTGCCCTTGCCATTGGACCCATGTTACAAGGCCTCAACAAACCAGTGAATGATTTGAGTAGAGGATGCACCGTAGATGACATTATCAACACTGTGATCATCACTGCAATTCAAGCTCAAGATCTTTAGTCAGTTTTTTGATTGAAAAAACAAAAAGAATTACAACAAACGAAGCCAGTAAAAAAGCTTTTTATATTCTAATAAAATTAAAACATATATAAATGAAAGTAGTAATTATAAATTCCGGAAGTTCATCAATAAAATATCAATTGATAGAAATGCCTGAACAAAAAGTAATTTGTTCAGGAATGATAGATAGAATAGGTTTGGATACTTCTAACTTAACCTATACGACCAACGATCATAAAATTGTAGAATCGTTGCCCATTGCAAACCATAAAATTGGATTAGAAAAAATTGCTCAATTATTGATGGACGATAAGGTAGGTGTTATCCAATCTACCTCCGAGATCAAAGCAGTTGGCCATAGAGTGGTGCATGGAGGAAGTTCTTTTTCAAATACTGTGGAAATTACCGGCGAAGTAAAAGACGAAATTCGAAAATTAATAGAATTGGCTCCTTTGCACAATCCTGCCAATTTAGAAGGAATCGTAGTTGCCGAACAAATTTTTCAATCGGCAAAACAAGTAGCGGTTTTTGATACTGCATTTTTCCAAACTATGCCAGTCGAGGCTTATAAATATGCCATTCCAAATTATTTATTATCTGAAAACAAAGTACGTGCCTACGGATTTCATGGTACTAGTCATAAATATGTTTCAGAAAAAGCAGTAGAATACTTGACGAATGTAAAACATAAATCAGACAAAATCATTACTATACATCTAGGAAATGGATGTAGTATGACTGCTATACAAAACGGAAAAAGCATTGATCACACCCTTGGCTTTGGACCAATGAACGGTTTAGTAATGGGAACTCGTAGCGGTGATGTTGATCCATCTGTTATTTTTTATATGATTAAAACATTAGGATATTCACCTGATGAGGTAAATACCTTATTGCAAAAACAAAGCGGAATGTTAGGCCTTACCGGCTACAGTGATTTAAGAGATATTGAAAGCAATGCTGAAGCGGGAAACAAAGAATGCCAATTGGCATTGGCGATGAATACCTACCGAATCAAAAAATTCATTGGTGCATATACTGCCGTTTTAAATGGTTTAGATGCTATTGTTTTTACAGCAGGTATAGGAGAAAATTCAGATGTGATTCGCAGATTAGTTTGCGACAAGATGGATTACTTTGGATTAGAATTAGATCAAGAAAAAAACAACACGCGTTCCAAAGAAATTAGAGAAATCAACACTCCAAATGCTAAAACAAAAATACTCGTAATTCCAACAAATGAAGAAGTTGAAATTGCCAAACAAGTTTTTGATTTGTTACACTAAAATCGGTAGTTTTGAACATCGCAGATTATTTATTGTAAGACATTTAAATCCTTATTTTTGGTTTTGTTGCCATTTAAAAGCAATGTTGTATTTTTTTTAATATTTTTGCGCAAAATAAAAAGTATGAATACAAAGTCTTTCTTATCTGAAATGCGGTCTTGGAGTAATGGGGTAAAAGTGTGTTTGATCATCACAACTCTTGCATTCAATTTTAGCTCTTTTGCACAGGAAAAAATCAAAAAATTTAAAGAAAATAATGACTTAAAGTTATCAACATTACCCTATTACAGTTTTGGAAAAGGTATCGGAATAACTTCTCCCGATAGTTTGTACCAATTAAACATTCGTTTCAGAATGCAAAATAGGCTAACGTACCTAGATAATGAAGGTGGTACATCAGGTTATGATGCACAGGTAAGGCGCTTACGTTTACGCTTTGATGGTTTTATTGGTTCACCAAAAATTTTGTATGCCATACAACTTTCATTTGCTCCCGGCGATGTTGGGGAAATTGTAGAAGGTGAAAGTTTAAATATCATTCGCGACGCTGTCATGATGTATCGACCGAACAAAAACTGGAATTTTAGTTTTGGTCAAACCAAATTACCAGGTAACCGTCAACGGGTAAACTCCTCGGGAGCCTTGCAATTAACAGATCGAAGCATCAACAACGCCAAATTCACGATTGATCGTGATTTTGGCTTTCAGATTCATAACATTCACGAGTATGAAAATCATTTTTCATATAACCTTAAAGGAGCAATAAGCACCGGAGAAGGCAGAAATGTTACCAACAAAGTGGACCAAGGAATAGCTCTTACAGGCAAAGTGGAGCTCTTCCCTTTTGGTTCTTTTCTGAAAGATGGAACTACTTTTGAGGGCGATTTAATGAGAGAAAAAAAACCAAAGCTTATGCTCTCAGGTGCTTTTCAACAAAATAACAACGGACAGCGTACCCAAGGTCAATTAGGGAGTGATCTGTACGAAAAAAGAACCATGCAATCGGTTTTATTAGACATGATGTTTAAATACAACGGATGGGCGGCCATGTCAAGCTACATGTCAAGAAATACGCTAAAAAATGCAATCACTGTGAATCCTTTAGACAATAGTAAAATAAGATATGTATTTGTCGGACACGGATTTGATTATCAATTAAGCTATTGCTTTCCCTCCAATTATGAGGTGATAGGAAGGTATTCAACTCAAAATGTAGGCAACGACATCAAAAACCTAACTCCAAATACCAAGGAGCTCAGTTTTGGTGTTACAAAATATTTTTGGCAACACACCTTCAAATTGCAGAGTGAAATTAACTATGATAAACTAACCTATTTTAACGGTACAAATAAAAATAATTGGTACATCCGTTTTCAAGTAGAAATTGGTATTTAAAAACTCTTCTCGCTTATAACCGTACTAGTTGAAATATCCTTGAAATTAGCATACAAATTCCAATTCAAAGAAAGTAAAAACGCATCAACTTTTACCAATATTCTTTTCTGTTGAAAATTGCACACCACACATAGTTCGTGAGCTCTCGCTTTTATTGAATAATTCCGTTTCGCTACGAAGTCTACTTCGGATTTTGGGTTGAAATCGACGTTTGTTGATTAAACCCAGATTCCGCATTAGAAATCTACTACAACTAAATTCTTCTTCAAAACCAAGAACTTACTCCCATTTCTAAATTCAAAATACAAAAGTATTCCATCTTCAAAAATAGTCCGTGAGCTCTTGTTTTTATTGAACAATTCAGTTTCGCGACAAAGTCTAATGCGGGTTCTGGGTTAAAAAAAATGTCAGAACCAAGATTAGCTTCCGGTTCTGACTTTTTTTAAAACATTTATAAACAAGTAACACATGAATCAATTTCTTAGACGGCAGCGGTTCCTTAAACACCGGAAAGCTACCGCTAGTTGAATTTTTAATTCACAATCAATTTTTGAGCCTCAAATTTTATGGAGGACCCCGTTACCTTACAAAAATACACTCCAGCGACTAAATTATCACGTGAGATAACAATTTGGTTAGTACCCGATTTTATATCTATTGCTACTTCTTTAACCAATGCCCCTGCGACATTAAAAATCTCGAGCTTGGCTTTACCCCCAATTGCCGCAGTAAAACTCAAAACTGAATTTTGATTCATTGGATTTGGACTCAAAAACATGCCGCTTTCTACATTTTTGAAGGCTGTTGCCGTAAGCGTTAAATCTTTAGAAAACTGAATCATTTGCAGATCCATTTCTTTGGTCGTACTTTGTCCATTGGAACTAGTCATTTTAAAGGTCATTGTTTTTAAATCATTCAAAACTAAAGGAATTCCAATACTTGAAACAAATTCTGATAAAGGAATTGCGTAGTCTTTTAATTCATTGGTCATTACAATAGAGGCTTTGTACTGCTTTTCCCAGTCAGCGATGCTGTTTTTGATTAAAATAATTTCTAGTACACCGGTTCCCTTCGCTTTAAAATGCAAACTTTTGTACACAGACAAATCAACCGGAGTAAACCGAGGCGTGAGCGCCCTGTAAGCAGAAACGTAGTCGGTTGTAGTTGCTTTTAATACAACGTTACGCTCAATTTTATAAGTGTTATCTGCAAAATTTTCTAAGTTGGGTTTTACAGAATATTCAGTAACGGTTGCTTTACTGCTGGGCGCATCCACTCCCCAAGATCCATCTGATAAAAACAAATCATCAGGCGTAGCAATACCATCACCTATTCTAAATCCGATATCAAATAAATTTCCAGTTTCAATAGTAATGTTCGACAAAAACTTTTTATCTAAAGTTAAAGGATTGTTTACTTTTTCTTCTACTGCTGTTTCAGTTTTTCTAATTCCTGCGTCAAAAGTTACTGATTCTGTAGCGTTAGTATTGATAATTTGCAGTTGAAGCTGTCCATTTACATAAGCTCCTTTTCTAACAAAAACTGTTGGCGGTGTAGATGTTTTATATTCTGTAATGGGTTTCTGTTGATTGAGTAAATTAATAATTTCTGCCCCTAGACTGTAGAGATCATCTACAGAATTACTCCAAATTTGAAAATTATAGTATCCAACGTTTTGTGTATATTTGTCGATATTCCAATGGCTTTCAATGCCGAAATTTGCATCATTGTTAATTTTCTTGGCAGAAAAGCTGAGCACATATTCGATTGAATTGTCAGCATTTTTTATAATTGTTTTTATAAATGCTTCATCGTTAATATGAATCGTCGAAACTGAAATGATTTGTCCGCCAAGTAAACGATCGCAAATATACTTCGTATGCTCGTACACTTTGGTATCAGTTTTCAAGGCTAAAATGGAGGCAACTGTAAAATTATTTCTCCTGTAATCTACTGAATACACTTCGGATGCATTTGTAATTGCGGATAAGTCAGTAGGGGTTGAATCAACAACTTCATTTTCATTGATTTTATTTAGGGGAATATATTGTTTTAAAATTGATTCGCCTGAATTTCTTGAAAACTTATCTTGTTGACGAACCTTTTTAGCTTTTTTAACATCGAATTTATAAGCCGTTTTTGTTCGATCGTAATTTCGTTTACTAACCAATTCTGCAAGTCGGTTATTACTTTCGAGGCCTCCTTGATTACCGGTAGAAACATTTTGCACAATTACAGGACAACCCGAAGACCCTGAACAAGACGGATCTTCGCAATCAATTAAGCCGTCTGCATCGTCATCAAGGCCATTATCACATTCTTCAATAAGAACAGGCGCCGTTGGACAGCGCGCACCGTCGTTGGAGCTAGCAGAGGGCCCATAAGCAAAAAGGTTGGAAACCATTGCGTTTGACCCTGTTAATCCCGTCACGTTTTTTACCACATAAACAGTTCCCGTTTGGTTGGTAGAAATATAAAAATTCCCAGCTTTGTCAAAATAAACAGCACCATACGTATAATTATTACCAGCTAATATCGGAACCAAACCAAGAACGGTAATCCCTCCAGTTTGGGGGTCAATTCTGTACAAAGTATTGCTTCCTTGGGATACAGCATACAATTTTTCATCCACACTATTGAAAGCCCAATCGTGAATAACAATATCATAAGCAAGTGTACTCAGACCCAGATATTGTAAATAGGTGGGAGATTGAGGGTTCAGATCTATTCTCGAATATGAAGGTCCATTTCCTTTACAATAATAAACTCCCTCGGGACTGATATCTCCCACATAGCTGCCACTAGTTGGCAACTGTTCTATATTAAAAATTGTGGCCGTAAAATTTTTTCCAACGCGAACAATCGATTTAGAGGGAGAGCTAAGGTATCCCCAAAGGTAACCATCAGTAGGATTGTAGCCTGCAGCATTGATGCTACCGGGTGTAACATTATCCTTCAATAACACAGAAGTACCTGAGGCCAAATCTATTGCATACACATCGTTGTACTGAAATAAATAAGCATTAAAATCACAATTAAAAGGAAGACTTTGCGATGAAACAGCGTTTAAACAAAAATTAATAATGATTGTAAAAACTAACGTTTTTGGATAAAATAAATTTCTTTTCATAACATTCCGTTTGAGTTTAGTTTATAAAATATCGAAGTAGATTCAGGGTAATCGAAAAATAAAAACAGTGACAAAAGTATTCGGATAGTCCAATTTAAAATGACCCTAAAGATACCGAAGTTTTTCTATTAAGAGATAAACAATTCACAAAAAATATTCATAAACCACTGCTTTATAGTGCTTTATAGCTTAAATTGTACAAAATAAGATGTGAATGAAAGAAAAAAATACCTGTAATTTTTAGTATTTTAAAAAATTGAGCTGCTATTTGTCGCTCGCCTTCACTCGCAGTGATGCAATACTTCTAGGATGCAGTAGGCTCCAAAAAATTCAATCCTATTGGATTTTGTTTAAATCCTGCCACTTAAACGGTATGCAAAGGCAATGAGTAGGAAATATGAATAAATTAAGAAAGTTACAACTTTAAAACAAAGCGACTTCAAATTCATTTTTTTAGCGTGTAGGATAACAAAAACATGTAAAGCAATAAAAAACGTGCAGAGAAACTGTTTGGTCTACTCAACAAATGTACTCTTCAAGCTTAAGCAGTACATTTTGCCAATCAAAAGCAGTGATGTGGAAATCATGATTAGTATTAACAAAAAATAATTCGATATTTGGACTAAAAATATAGGTATCCTTAACTTCTTGGCCGCCATATTCATCCAAATTACCTTGAATAATCAACATGGGTGTTTTTAGATCCCTTAAATGAAGGTACCGATCTGGTTCAACAGCTGAATCTGGATGCTTAAATGGGTAGCTCAAACAAATGATGTTTTTAATTTTTAAATCATCTGCAACAGACGAGGCGAACCTACCACCAGCTGACCTTGCTAATACAATTAGCTCCTTTTTTGAATCCAATTTTTCAATACTCCTTTTTAATCTACGTTTACGCAATTCGACACAATTATTTCGTCTATCAAATAGATAAACAAAATAATTCCAGTGAAAAATACCGTAAAAAATCTGGACAATCCTCAAATTTAAAACACTGATAAAAGTAGGCAACCATTTTAGCTTATGTTCATAAGATCGAAAAGCGTATAGTAGATGCCCTGCAGGATCCTCCCATTTTATTTCGTGTTTTGATTTTTTTAAAAAACGGACAAGAACATGATTCAACGCGTCATCTTTTTGCCAGTTATCTCTTCCTATTAAAAAAATAATTTTTTTGTTTCGTTGATGCATAAGCGAAGACATTTTTTTTTCTTGAAAGCAATACCTTATTTTTTCATGATCTTCTCTAGACTAAAGTAGCACCTAAAGATACTAAAAGCAACAAATAATAGCAGCAAATAATGGCTGCTTGTTGCTAACAAAAAAATCATACCACAAGCCGGGCAAAAAAACTTAGAATTTAAAAAAAACAAAATAATACCTGCGTGAATAACTTTGTCCTCCCAACGACTACAACAAAGAAATGGAAATTAGAATGGAAACTGCGTTAAAAAATGAGGCGTAAATTCAAGTCATGGTAGAAAGAAATTCCGACCACGACTACTTGCCCTACTCCTTTGTCTTCACCTGAAATTGAAGTAAAGTTCGAGAATTAGCAAGGTTTGAAAAAAAATTTCCAAATTTGAATTTATAAAACGTTTCAAAGCCTTATTTTTGCTGCATGGCAAAGAAAAATACAGACAAAGTTGTCTTTCATCAGATAAAAGTCCTTGACGCTGGAGCAAAAGGCGTATCGGTAGCAAAAGCACCCGATGGAAAAGTAGTGTTTATCCCAAACGTTGTACCGGGAGATGTGGTAGATGTTCAAACTTTCAAAAAAAGGAAAGCCTATTATGAAGGCAAAGCGATTAAATTTCACGAATTTTCCGAACATCGTATAGACCCAATATGCGAGCATTTTGGGGTTTGTGGTGGCTGCAAATGGCAAAACATGAAATATAGCCAACAATTATTCTACAAACAAAACGAGGTTAAAAATCACCTGCAACGCATTGGCAAAATTGAATTACCCGAGTTTGAATCGATTTTGGGTTCCGAAAAACAATTTTTTTACCGCAATAAAATGGAATTTTCGTTCTCGAACAGCCGTTGGCTTACCGAAGATGAGATAGGAAGCACCGAAGATTTAGGTAACAAAAATGCTTTGGGTTTTCATATTCCTAAAATGTGGGACAAGATACTTGATATTAACAAATGTTATTTGCAAGAAGATCCCTCGAACGCTATTCGAAACGAGGTACGTGCTTTTGCGAATAAAAATGGGATGACATTTTTTAATCCAAGAGCTCACGAAGGCTTGTTGCGCACACTTATGTTGCGCACGGCTTCAACAGGCGAAATCATGGTGTTGATTCAGTTTTTTGAAGATGATCAGTTCAATAGAGAATTATTGTTAGATCATTTGTTTGCTACATTTTCGCAAATTACGTCGCTGCAATTTGTGATCAACAATAAAGCAAATGATACGTTATATGACACGTACATTCAATTGTATAAAGGGCGTGATTACATTCTTGAGGAAATGGAAGGCTTGAAATTTAGTATCAACGCTAAGTCGTTTTACCAAACCAATTCAGATCAAGCGTATGAATTGTATAAAATCACAAGAGATTTTGCAGGACTTACTGGCAACGAAACGGTATATGATTTGTATACGGGAACGGGAACTATTGCGCAATTTGTGTCGAAAAAAGCCAAAAAAGTGATAGGAGTTGAGAGTGTACCCGAGGCGATTAAGGATGCCAAAGCGAATGCCGAAAGAAACAACATTACGAATTGTGAGTTCTTTGTAGGAGATATGAAAGTGGTGTTCAACGAGGCGTTTATTGCACAACATGGTAAACCCGATGTGATTATTACCGACCCACCAAGAGATGGAATGCACGCCGCTGTTATCGAGCAAATCATGAAAATTGAACCACAAAAAGTGGTATATGTAAGTTGTAATTCGGCTACTCAAGCTCGCGATTTGGCTTTAATGGATGAGAAATATAAGGTAACTCGTGTACGCCCAGTGGATATGTTCCCCCAAACGCATCATGTGGAAAATGTAGTATTGCTGGAACGTCGATAATCTTTTTAAAATCTAAGCCATCGAAGTTTTTAACACTATTGTTTTGGCTTGCATGGCTTAAATTTTTTATAATCAATCCTAAATGAAAAAAATAAAGCTCTTTTTATTGGTAGTTTGTTGCTCTTTTTCAAGTTGTGAAAAAGATGATATTTGCGATGCCAATACGCCCACAACTCCAAGAATGGTCATACGTTTTTTTGACATCAACAATCCGACGGTCGAAAAAGAAGTAACTAACCTAAAAGTAATTGGCGAGGGAATGACCGTGGGTGTAGTTTTTAACCCATCTGCTACCGGCGAATTGAAATATTTGGCCAATACATCTGTTATAAAGCTTCCGCTAAAAACAAATGCCACCACCACCACGTTCCGTTTTATCTTTAATTCTGGTAGTACTAACCCCGCGTTTATCAATACGGATATTTTACAATTTAATTACACTACCCAAGAAGTATTTGTATCAAGAGCTTGTGGATTTAAAAACATTTTTGAGATGAATATTCAATCACCATTTGTACATACCGACGGCCCAAACGGCGACCAAAAGTGGATGAAATTTGTATCCTTACAAAAAACTAATCTAACCGATGAAAATGAAACACACCTTTCTATCTTTTTTTAGTGGCTGCTTGCTTTTCGCTTTCGTTTCGGTTCACGCACAGGAGTCTACCATTACTTCACCAAAAGCTACTTCCATACTACCTACAAAAACCACTCAAGAAGTTGACAAACTTCCACAGAAAAAAAATACCGATACTATTTCGCCAAAAACCAATAGATACGGACTGCGCGTTGGAATAGATTTGTATAAATTAACAAGAGGTTTTTATGATAGCGGCTACAAAGGTCTTGAGCTAACAGGAGATTATCGTTTGACCAAAAAATACTATTTGGCAGCCGAATTGGGTTCAGAAAATAAAACTTCCGACGATGATCGATTGAATTCAACCGCAAAAGGAACCTACCTAAAGGCCGGATTTGATTATAATGTGTATGAAAATTGGCTAGATATGGAAAATATTATTTCTATTGGACTGCGTGCCGGTTTTTCTGGCTTTAGCCAACAACTCAACAGCTATAAAATCTACAATTCAAATCCGTATTGGGGAGAAAATCCGCCTATACTTTCGGGAAAAAATTACAATGGTTTATCTGCGAGTTGGATTGAAGTCGTGGCAGGCATTAAGGCCAAGGTATTCAATAATGTCTTTGTGGGTTTCAGCTTGAGGCTAAATCGATTGGTTACCAACAAACAACCTAGTGATTTTGAAAACCTGTACATTCCTGGTTTTAACAGAACATATGATGGTGAATTTGGTGTTGGCTTTAATTACACTGTTTCATATTTCATTCCGCTCTACAAGAAAAAAGTACTTCCTTTTGCTAAAGTTGATAAAAAATAAGACAGAAAAAAAACGCGTTTTCACAATAGTAAAAACGCGTTTTTTTCATGGAGGCTCTCTATCTAAATTACCACCAACCGGTAACTGAAACCCGACTATCCAATTTCTCGTACCCCTTTGAGGAAAATCCACGACATAAACAATTTTTCACCGTCTCTAGTTTTTACAGCTTGAAACTTTGGAGCCAAAATAGTACCCACCACAAAGGCTGTCAAGGGAATCCAAAAACCAGTCAAGGGAGTAAATTTCCCAGCTAAATATCGAAATGAGATGAACAAAATGGCAAAACTGCCCAATTGGTATAAAAATGCTCGTACTTGTAATCTTGTCATTTTTGTGAAATTTAATTTAAAACTTATTCTTGCTGCTCTGTCTGAAACTTGGTTCGTTTGCTTCCTTCATACATTTCGTATTTTACCAAGCGTGCTTCTAAACTCGCATTAAATAACTTGATTTTTCTTGAAGGTTTTAGCCCAACAAATTTCAAAGCTTCTAAATTAGCCGTAATAAACCAAGCATTGGTTGCAGGATAATTTTTCTTCAATGTGTCTCCAATACTTTTGTAAAATTCTTCCATGTGAATATCCAAACGCTCATCATACGGCGGATTAAAAACCATGTGAAGTTTCCCTTCAGT
>JBOFUD010000346.1:0-2449 GCA_051652385.1 Flavobacterium sp. | reverse complement strand
AACTAGTAGGCACTTTTGAATGCGAATGGAAACAAGTACTAGAAAAACCACGACTTTTGAAGCGTTTCAGCCATTTTGTGAATTCAGATGAAAAAGATGAAAATATAGAATTTGTCCCACTTAGGGATCAAAAAATGCCTAAGCCTTGGTAAAGTAATGACTAAAAAATAACGTTTCCCTTGACGCTCTCTCTTTCCTAACTCCTCCTTTTCTTAGGAAAGAGTCAAGCGTTTTTCTAAAAAAAAACACCATCATGGAAGAATTAATAAAACAATACGAAACGGTAAGTACAGAACATGTAAAAGTTTGGTTCAAAGCAGGCCACATCAATGACTTTCCAAGTAACCGAGGCGGTTGCATTAAATATAAAAACAAGCAAATTGCTGTTTTTAATTTCGAAAGAAGAAATGCTTGGTACGCTTGTCAGAATGCTTGTCCACACAAAATGGAAATGGTCTTATCAAGAGGGATGATTGGTTCCGTAGAAAGCATTCCGAAAATAGCTTGCCCAATGCATAAAAAAACCTTTTCTCTAATAGACGGAAGCAACCTAAATGGAGAAGATTACAAAATTGCAACCTACCCCGTAAAGATTGAAGGAGACGAAGTATTTGTAGGTTTTTTGGATTAATTATGTATATTTGAATGAAAATGCCATACTTTATTTTTTATTAGACCCACATAAAAACAGTATGCTATTTGTAAAAGCACACTTAATCTACTTATCAATGAATCTCCCTCGTTTTCAAAATGCAATGCAACGTATCGATGCTGCCAATGCAAAAGATCCAAACGCTGAAATGGTAGCTGACACAGTAGTGGCAAAAGAATTATTGTATTCCAACCGAATGCTAGCCCGCTTGATGGACTTTGCACCAAATGCATCAGAGGAATTGCAAATTGCTGCTAAAGCCCAACACATTTGCCGATGGGAAATTGCGAGAAATTCCTATCCTATGGATCGGGTGGGTTACTTAAGATGGAGAGAATCACTTAAAAAATACCACGCTTCAAAAACCACTTCAATTCTGAAAGAAGTCGGTTATGAAAACGCATTTATAGACCGAGTTTGCTTTTTGATTGAAAAAAAATCACTAAAAAAAGACGCAGAGACTCAATTGCTCGAGGATGTAATTTGCTTGGTTTTTTTAGAATATTACCTAGAAGATTTTGTTCAAAAACACGATACTGAAAAACTCAAAAACATCATTGTAAAAACTTGGAATAAAATGTCTGAAAACGGACAGCAAACCGCACTTACCTTGTCTTTTTCTCCTTCGAATTTACAACTCATAAAAGAGGCATTAGGCTTATAAATGACTATGGCTAGCCCAAAAAACGTTACCTCAACAGATTCAATTTCCTTCAAAAACTTAAGGAGATTGTATCTCTTTGCCTTGTTAACCATTGCACTAACCGTTTTGGTAAGTCAGTTTATTTTACAATACAACCTCAACGCGCAATTAAGCGATTCTAAAATCATCAACACTTCGGGCAAACAAAGAATGTTGAGCCAAAAACTAACTAAAGAACTTTTGATTCTTCATTTCATAACCGATTCCTCTAAAATTCACATCGAAAAACAAAGAATTGATTCGATACTCGGCAAATGGAAATTCAATCATGAGGCTTTAGTCTATGGCAATGAAAAATTAGGTTTCCCAAAAGAAAAAAGCACGGTGTTAAACGAACTGTACCGATCCATTCAACCCAACTTCGAAGCCATGATCTCGGCAAGTCAACAGTATTTGCAAAGAAAAAACACTGTAAAAAACAATAAGGAATATGAAGAACTATTAGCAATTGTTTTAGCCAATGAGCGTGTTTTTTTAACGAAAATGAACCAAATTGTCGAACAATACGATAATGAAGCACTAGAGAAAGTAACCCTTCAAAGTAAAACGGAATACGGAATACTATTGTTTACCTTGCTCGTGTTGGTTTTAGAATTTCTTTTCATTTTTAAACCCACCAATAAGAAGATTGAAATGCTAATTTCAAAACTACTCACTTCAGAACGAAAAGCATTAAAATTAGCCTACAATACTGAAGTTTTGAGCGAAATAAAAGAAAACTCTGTCAAAGAACTCAAATCGCTGAATTATGCTATGGAAAACACTTTACTCTATTGCAGAGTCGCTCCAAACGGCATCTTGATTCATATCGGTGAAAAGTTCTCAAAACTCTTACATTATAATCGTTCACAAACCAATCAACGTTTCTCACAAGTGCTCACGGCAATAGAAAAAGAGCAAAGTGCTATTGACAATATTATAACTGAAAAACACCGAAGCGGCTGGCAAGGTGAAATTACGTTTACCAACAAAGAAGGCCACACCATTTGGCTAGACCTTTCCATGGTTCCCGTCACCATAAAAAAAGGAGCTTCCGAACTGTTAATTGTTTGTTTCGATATTACAGAACGTAAAAAAGCCGAACAAGAAGTAGA
>JBOFUD010000345.1:0-1714 GCA_051652385.1 Flavobacterium sp. | reverse complement strand
GCTTTAACCTATGCCACTTTTTTGCAAAATTTCAATAGGAATGGGCTATAACTTATGCTGCTTTTTTGCAAAACATCAGTAGGTATGTGCTTTAACCTATGCCACTTTTTTGCAAAATTTCAATAGGAATGGGCTTTAGCCCATTCTTTAAAAGTAGTTTCACGTAGGGCTTTAGCCCAAATTCACCATGATTTTTGCTAAAGCCGATACAGCTTTACTAAAGTAAGCGGCAATTAATTGCAATAGAATCAATTCATCACCGTTATTTTGTGCATAAAATAGTAATCGAACTCAGGTTTAGAAATGAAAACCAAAGGCGCTCCCGTTTTATCTGGAGCGCCTTTTGTATTAATATTAACGAATGCCTCACTTTTGTAAGAGCACAAATTTTTACCTTTGAGTTCTAATTTTTATAAAAATCCAATGAAATATACCACCTTACCCAATACTGATATTCAAGTCAGTAAAATCTGTTTAGGCACCATGACTTTTGGTCAACAAAACACCGAGACCGAAGGACATGCCCAAATGGACTATGCTTTAGAACAAGGCGTTAACTTTTTTGATACCGCCGAGATGTATTCGGTTCCCGCGCGTCAGGAAACCTACGGGAGTACGGAGCGTATTTTGGGAACGTGGTTTCAAAAAACAGGTAACAGACACAAAGTGGTTTTGGCATCCAAAATTGCGGGGCCAAACCCTAACTTTACCTACATGCGCGAAAAGAATGACTTTTCTCCAGCGAGTATTCAATATGCTTTAGACCAAAGTTTACAGCGTTTACAAACCGATTATATCGATTTGTATCAGTTGCATTGGCCAGAACGTAAAACCAATTTTTTTGGACAACGTGGTTTTAAAGTGCAAGACGATGCTTGGGAAGATAACATTCACGAGGTGTTAGAAACCCTAAATGGTTTTATCCAACAAGGTAAAATAAAACATATCGGACTTTCGAATGAAACGCCATGGGGAATCATGCGCTTTTTGGAAGAAAGTAAATACCATAATTTACCCAAAATCAAAACGGTTCAAAATCCTTATTCTTTACTGAATCGCTTATACGAAACTGGTTCGGCAGAAATTGGCATCAGAGAAAATGTGGGTTTATTGGCCTATTCTCCTATGGCGTTTGGGGTGTTGTCTGGGAAGTTTCTTTCGGGCGAATCGCATCCTAAGGCAAGAATCAATATGTTTCCTCAATTTTCAAGATACAATAGCGAACAATCAGCCGAGGCCACACGTTTGTACCACGAAATTGCAATGCAAAACGGATTGACACTCACGCAATTGTCTCTGGCTTTTATTGAGCAACAACGCTTTGTAACGAGTACGATAATTGGAGCCACTACTTTGAAGCAATTAAAGGAAAACATCGATACAATCCACGTGACTTTAAGCGAAGAAATACTGGATGCGATTGATGGCGTTCAAGCTAAAATTCCAGATCCAGCGCCTTAAGAAAAGAGTAGAATTAGAACAAACAAGCTGTAATCGTTGTCATGATTACAGCTTTTTTATTAGTTTTAAATGTTCCCTAGAGACAACCTTTTTACCTCGCGGTAGTGCGAGCGTCTCGCTCGTACCCATAACTACAATCAATTTATTATTTCTGTTTAAAAAACAAAATTACAAGTTTTCAAGGTTATAGTTTGCTTTTCTGCTCAGCTTTAAAAGCACGAGCCTGAGGCATCGCGTTAGCCGTTGAACTTAT
>JBOFUD010000344.1:0-3749 GCA_051652385.1 Flavobacterium sp. | reverse complement strand
TGAACACTTACTTATTAGTGCTACAGATGGTAAGTAAGTGTTCTTTTTTTTGAATGTAATGGGGCTATTGGACACTATGTTTACAGAGTTTACAGGGATTTAATAAATTGATACTAAAAAAAGAAAATAAAATTTGTTTTAATCCTTTGGTTTACATTATATTTGCCATCGTTATTTACTTATAAAAACAAAAAAACATGTTTTCAATTCAATTACATCATCATCATTTTCATTATTGCTCTCAAGCGATGTGTTAATGGTATGAATGTAAAGCATCATATTTCTAAAACCCGTTTGAGTACATCAAACGGGTTTTTTTATTGCCTAAAGTGTACTCAAATTTTATTCATCTAAACAAAAAACAAAAATGAGTACACTAAAAATTGCCATTCAAAAATCAGGACGTTTAAACGAAGAGAGTATCCAAATTTTAAAAGACGCAGGAATTTCCATTGATAACGGTATTGATCAATTAAAAGCAGAAGCCTCCAATTTCCCTCTAGAAGTATTGTATTTAAGAAACTCCGATATCCCGCAATACCTGATCGATGGTGTGGTCGATATTGCAATTGTAGGTGATAATTTATTGGTCGAAAAAGGAAAAAACATTGAAGTGATTCAAAAATTAGGCTTTTCGAAATGTAAAGTTTCTGTAGCCGTTCCAAAAACCTTCAATTATACTTCAGTAAAAGATCTAGAAGGCATGCGAATCGCTACTTCTTACCCTAATACCGTGATTAATTTTTTCAATTCTAAAGGCGTTACAGTCGATATTCACCAAATTTCAGGATCGGTAGAAATTGCCCCAAACATAGGTTTGGCTGATGCTATTGTCGACATTGTCTCTAGTGGCAGTACTTTATTCAAAAACAATTTGAAAGAGGTTGAAGTCATTTTTAAAAGTGAAGCTGTATTGGCTGTTTCTCCAAAAGTGAGTCCAGAATCTCAGAAAATAATTGACACCTTAAAATTCAGAATCGAATCGGTGTTGAGAGCCAGAAGATCCAAATATATTTTGATGAATATCCCTAATGATAAAATTGAAGCGGTAGGGAAAATTCTTCCTGTCCTTAGAAGTCTTACGGTTTTGCCATTGGCACAAGAAGGGTGGAGTAGTGTGCACTCGGTAATCGATAAAGATACCTTTTGGGAAGTGATTGATCAGTTAAAAGAAGTAGGAGCCGAAGGGATTTTGGTTTGTCCGATTGAGAAAATGGTGCTTTAAGTCGTTAGCTTTTGGCCATTAGCCATTAGCAGTCAAATTTTAAATTCAGAAAAGCTAAAAGCCAAAAGCCTATAGCCAAAAACTTAAAAAAAATGAACAAAATATACAATCCAAAACCCGAAACGTGGTCAGGCCTTTTAGAGCGACCAACCCAAACTATAGATGATATAGAAGCTACGGTAAAAGAAATTTTTAAAGAAGTCCAAAAAAAGGGAGACGAAGCCATTTCAAAATACACTTCTCTTTTTGATGGCGTTGCGGTAAGTACTTTAGAAGTAACTTCAGAAGAAATCAATGAAGCCATACTCTTGATCCCACAAGAATTGAAAGAAGCGATCCAAGTAGCAAAATCGAATATTGAGAAATTTCATGCCGCTCAGAAAACAAGTCGTATCGAGATTGAAACAACAGCTGGTGTATTTTGTTGGCAGGAAAAGCGTCCGATTCAAAAGATTGGCTTGTACATTCCTGGAGGAACGGCACCTTTGTTTTCGACCGTTTTAATGTTGGCAGTTCCAGCGAATATTGCGGGTTGCAACGAAATTGTGTTGTGCTCACCACCTGATAAAAAAGGAAAAATAAACCCCGCTATTCTTTACGCCGCACAATTATGTGGGGTAACCAAAATTCTTAAAGTTGGTGGCATTCAAGCCATCGCAGGATTGACTTTTGGTACGGATCTAATTCCAAAAGTCTATAAAATTTTTGGTCCAGGAAATCAATTTGTTACGGTAGCCAAACAATTAGCTACTCAGTTTGGTGTGGCCATCGATATGCCAGCTGGCCCATCAGAATTATTAATTGTTGCTGATGACACAGCCGTTCCAGCGTTTGTAGCCTCGGATTTGTTGTCGCAAGCCGAACATGGCACCGATAGTCAAGTCATTTTAGTTTCTACCTCAAAAACCTTGATTGATGCAGTCGAAAAAGAAATACAAACGCAATTGGAGGTATTGCCAAGAAAAGCTATTGCAGCAAAAGCCATCGAAAATTCAAAATTGATTTATGTCGAAAATGATAGTATTGCTTTAAATTTGATTGACGAATACGGCCCAGAACATTTTATTATTTGTGCTAAAAACGAAGATTTTTATGTCAACAATATTGGAAATGCAGGTTCGGTTTTTATTGGAAATTACACCCCAGAAAGCGCCGGAGATTATGCGTCAGGAACCAATCATACCTTGCCCACCAATGGATATGCCAAAAATTATAGCGGAGTAAATCTAGATAGTTTTATGAAATCGATGACGTTTCAAAAAATTACGGCTGCCGGTATCCAAAATATTGGTCCAGCGATTGAACTAATGGCAGAAGCAGAAGGATTGCAAGCGCATAAAAATGCTGTCACGTTGAGATTGAAAGATTTAAAGATTAAAAATTAAAGTAATGAGTTTTGATATAAATAATTTAGTTCGCATGAACGTGAAAAATATGAAACCCTATTCTTCTGCTCGTGATGAATTTGAGGATTTTGACACCGCACAAATGATTTTCTTGGATGCCAATGAAAATCCTTTTGAAAATGGGGTAAATCGTTATCCTGATCCACAACAATTGTCGCTAAAATCGATTTTAGGAAAAAATAAGCGAGTACAAAACAAACAAATGCTATTAGGAAACGGTAGCGACGAAGTATTGGATTTATTGTTTAGAGGGTTTTGTGAACCTAAAATCGATAATATTATCACATTGCCACCAACTTATGGAATGTATGGTGTATTGGCTAATTTGAATGATGTTGCCAACAAAGAAGTGTTGTTGACCAATGAATTTCAGCCGAATGTGGCAGCGATATTGGAAGCTGTGGATGCCAACACCAAAATGATTTTTCTTTGTTCTCCCAATAATCCAACTGGCAACTCCTTTTCGGACGAAAGTGTGGTGTATTTGTTGAATAATTTTGAGGGTTTAGTCGTTATTGATGAGGCTTATATTGATTTTTCTACCAAAGACAGTTGGTTGAACGAATTAGACGCTTTCCCTAATTTAGTCATTACACAAACGCTTTCTAAAGCCTATGGTTTGGCAGGTATCCGACTAGGAATTTGCTACGCATCAGAGGCTATTATTGGGGTGTTGAATAAGATTAAACCGCCTTACAATGTCAATGAATTAACGCAACAAAGAGCAATGGAACGTTTGCAGCAACGATCTAAAATTGATTTAGAAATCAATTCAATTATTGCGCAAAGAGAGCTTTTACTTAAAGTATTACTTAAAGTAAAATTTATTGAAGTTGTCTATCCTACAGAAGCGAATTTTGTATTGATTAAAGTAGACGATGCCAATAAAAGATACGATGAGTTGATTGCCAAAGGAATCGTGATTCGCAACCGAACCACACAACCGCTATGCGACAATTGCTTACGTTTGACAATTGGAACCGAAATAGAAAATAAGAAATTGATAGAAGCTTTATTAGCAATTTAGTAGTAGAGAACCGTAAATTGCGTGAGGGATGTAGTGGAGCTCTTTTTGTAACGGAGGAACGGAGTTGCAAAAAAGCGGGAACGGAAGCCCG
>JBOFUD010000343.1:0-1775 GCA_051652385.1 Flavobacterium sp. | reverse complement strand
AATGCTGGTAGCGACCATTATGGGAGTCTGTTTTATTCCTGTCTTGTTCGTATTCGTGGAAAGAATTGGAAAAAAGAAACATCTAGAAAACAGCGTTGAACCTACAAAAACTGACAGCCATGAGGAATAAACTTAAAATAGGAGTGCTCGTAATGATCCTTTCTTTCTTACCGGTGAGTTGTTTGGTAGGGCCAAAGTATAAAGCACCTGAGTTGCAAGAAGCAAGCAAATTTAGATTTTCGCAAAGTGCAGATACTACAAAATCTATTCTCAATATAAAGTGGTTCAATATTTTCAATGATGACGTTTTAAAAGGTTTAATTAATGAAGGTATTGAGAATAATTTTGATTTAAAGACAGCTATTTCACGGTTAGATCAAGCCAAAGCCAATTTGGGATTTACCAAGGCTAATATTTTCCCAACCTTGAAGTATAGTGCAGGCGCAAATACTGCTCAAACAATCTTTCAACCCGCCTCATTAGTTGGAAATTTATCTTGGGAAATTGATTTTTGGGGAAAGTTGCGTCACGATAATAGAGCGGCTCAAGATGAGTTGCTGGCTACCGCCGAAGCCCGAAAAACAGTGTTAGCAACAGTAGTAAGTAGTATTGCTACTTCCTATTTTCAATTGCGAGATTTAGATAATCAGTTAGAAATTACCAAGCAAACACTAAAAACGAGACAAGAATCTTATGTGTTAATTACCGACCGGTTCAATAGTGGGTACACTTCTGAATTGGATAAAGTGCAAATTGAACAGCAATTAGCTATTGCAGAAGCGTCTATCCCTAATATTAAAAGGCAGATTACGGTACTCGAAAATACCATTTCAATTTTAATCGGGAAAATGCCTGGCCCTATTGCGAGGGGAAAAATGAACAAAGACCAGTTGACAGTGAGCGATTTGCCACTATCCATACCTTCTTCTTTGTTGCAAAATCGACCTGATGTAAAGCAGGCAGAATTGCAATACATGGCGGCTAATGAGCGTATTGGTATCGCCCAAGCACAACGATTTCCTTCGATTAATCTTGCGGCGATTGCCGGATTTGGATCCGCTAGATTAAGCGACCTGTTTAATAATGGTTCCTTCAGAGACAATGCTTCCGTCGCGATTAGCGGTCCTTTTTATCAATTTGGTAAAAATAAACGCAATGTTGAAATCTTTAGGCAACAAGCGTTGCAATCCAAGTTGAACTATGAGAAAACATATTTGTCAGCTATTGCTGAGGTTGATAATGCGATTCAAAACACTATCACATATAAGGAAGAATATGAAGCTAGAAGTCGCCAAGTAGTAGCTGCGCAAAAAAACTATGATCTGTCCTATGCTAGATACTACAATGGATATACCTCCTATTTAGAGGTGCTGGACGCCCAGCGTTCCTTGTTTGATTCTCAGATAAGTTTGTCACAGTTGATGCAAAATCAGTTATCTGCCATGGTGCAACTATACAAGGCACTTGGTGGAGGTTGGACAGAATAGTAGCCTTGCAAGACAAAAAAAAACATCCGTAATCGCGGATGTTTTTTTTTGATCAAAATGGAAACTATTTAGCACACTTCATTAAATGCATCTTTCAAGTTATCGGCAATCATTTCTGCGGGACGACCTTCAATATGATGACGTTCTAGCATGTGCACTAATTCTCCATTTTTGAATAAAGCAATTGAAGGTGATGAAGGAGGAAAAGGAAACATGTGTTTTCTAGCAGCATCAACCGCTTCTTTGTCTACTCCAGCAAAAACTGTAACTAATTGATCTGGCTTTTTA
>JBOFUD010000342.1:0-6779 GCA_051652385.1 Flavobacterium sp. | reverse complement strand
TTTTCAGATCGTTACTGCAAAATATGCTGTTTTGTTCTCAAATCCGGAACTTTCTTTGTTTTTAAAATTTATTACTTCCAGAGCGTTGATTTTTGGCGTTGTTTTATCCCTTTTTGGTCTTTTATTTAGCGATTATTTGCGTCAAATTTTAAACACGCAAAAGGCAGTTATTTTTACAATATTTGCATTTTCCTTGCCTTTTTATTTTTTAATGAGTGTGAATAGGGGATTGTACCAAGGACAAAACAATTTATTTGATTTATCAAAAACCTATATTTTAGAAATGTTTTGTAGGCTAGGTATTACTTTTTTTTTAATTGTTATGCTTCCCCTAAACAACGCCTCCGTTTCAGTAGCCATCGGGATCTTAATTTCTATCATCGTTGGGTTGATTCCGTTTCAAAAGCAAATTGTTTATTCAGACATAAAGACCGATGCGCCCCTTGAGACCAAGTCCATCGTGTTGTTTTTTTTAATCACCGCCTTTTATGAATTCACCTTAATCATTATCAATAATAGTGACATCCTATTGGTCAAACATTACTTTGATAATTATAATTCGGGCTTGTATGCTTCCTTAGCATTGATCGGACGCGTCGTGTACTTTGTTGCGTGGATGTTCGTGATGCTACTTTTGCCTAAAGTTATTCTATTAGAAAAAGAGGGAAAAAATACGCAGGGAATCTTGTTTAAATATGTTCTTTATGTCGTTGTTTTAGCGTCAGTTATTGTGGGGTCCACTTTTTTGTTTCCAAAGTTAATGGTTACGATCCTGTTTGGTGCTGATTATTTAGCGATTGCAAATCTGCTCTGGAAATATGCGTTAGCGACTTCGGTTTTTGCAATTTCTAATATTTTTGCTTATTACTTTTTATCACTACAAAAGTATTTCCCAGTTGGGATTGCTGCTTTTTTTGGTTGTATTCAAATTGCATTAATTATATGGTATCATGACTCTTTAAATCAGGTGGTAAACATGCAACTAATTGCCATGTTTCTTTTATTGTTGTCGCAGGGAGTGTTTTTTATTTGTAATAGAAAGAGATCAGTTTATTAATTTAATATTTATTTTAATATGAAGTTAGCAATAGTAACGGCTTATCCACCTAGTAAGGTAACACTCAATGAATATGGTTATCATTTGGTAAAAAACTTTGTGCAGCATGAGGAAGTTTCTGAACTGTTTTTACTCTCTGACGAAACTGATCAAGAAAAGCAATTAGATTTTGATAAACACGAAAAAGTAAAAGTCGAGGATTGTTGGAACTTTAATAGCTATCGTTCCTTTTTTCGGATTATTAATAAAGTTCGAGCGTTACAACCCGATTACATTTTGTTTAATCTACAATTTGTAAAATTTGGCGACAAGAAAATTCCTTCAGCTTTAGGGCTTCTTACCCCAATGTTTTTGAGGTTAATGGGATTCAAAACTGTAGTGCTTTTGCACAATATCTTAGAACAAGTTGACTTAGAAAAAGCTGGCTTCACTGATAACAAAATACTCATTGGTGTATATAATTTTATTGGATCCAATTTAACACGATGTTTATTAAAGGCGAACTTATTGGCCGTTACTATTCATAAGTACAAAGAAATTTTAGAACAAAAATACCACTCCAAAAACGTTATTTTGATTCCCCACGGCACTTTTGAAACCATCAAAGAACCCGATTTTGAAAAGAAAAAAGAACCGCTTCAAATAATGGCATTTGGAAAATTTGGGACGTACAAAAAAGTAGAAATTCTCATTGAAGCCGTTGAAAAAGTACGCAATAATTACCACGAAGCGCTTCTTGTGGTTGTCGCGGGGACCGATAGTCCCAATACGCCTGGCTATCTTGAAGCTGTTCAAAAAAAATATCACGATATAAAGGGCATTGTCTTCACGGGTTATGTAGCAGAAAATGACGTAGAACGCATTTTTACAGATAGTACCATTGTAGTGTTTCCCTATACCTCAACAACGGGAAGTTCAGGCGTTTTGCATCAAGCAGGTAGTTATGGAAAGGCTGTAATCATGCCCGATTTAGGCGATTTATCTCTTCTTGTTAAAGATGAAGGCTATCAGGGAGAATTTTTTATACCAGACAATGTTGATTCCTTAGCATCCGCAATTCAAAAAATACTTTCTGATGATAGCTATCGAAAAAAACTTGCAATGGCAAATTTTGAAGCGGCAAGCTCAACCACAATGGATAAGATTATCAACATATATATGCATGCCTTTCATTCTATTTAGCACACTTAAAATTAAACAACCATGAAAATTTTAATTATTGATGATCAACAATTAGTACTGCTGTCGCTGGAGAAATCATTACATGATCTTGGCTATGAAGTGGTAACTGCATCAACCATTTCTGAAGCAATCGAAAAGTACGATCAATGTCTGCCAAGTTTGGTAATTGTAGATATCAATTTAACAGGCGACGAATTAAATGTCGAGAATTCTGGTCTTGAAATTGTCAAGTACATAAAGCAAAAACGCAAAGATACGACACCAATTATGGTTTTGTCCGGAAATACTGATGAAGAAGTTATTGTTAAGGGCTTTGATTTGGGTATTGATGATTATATGAAAAAACCATTAAGTCTCAGCGAAATTGGTCTTAGAGTCAAAAGGTTGATCGGAAGTTCCGATAAAAATGCCATCGATATCAACTCACAAGTTGATAGAAAAGAACGTTACATTCAAAACAAATGCGTTGGCGTTGTCATTCCTTGTTACAACGAAGAAAAGCGGCTGCTTGGTGAGGATTTTAGAAAATTTGTTCACAAAAATTTAGGGTATCACCTTTGTTTCGTGAACGACGGTAGTAAAGACAGAACGCTTGAAGTACTTCAAGAATTAATCAAGGGAAAAGAAGATTATATTAGTATTTATGACTGTGAGAAAAATGGAGGTAAAGCCGAAGCCGTTCGTTTGGGAATGCTGCACTTGGCCAAACAGTCCCAATTTGATTACATAGGATTCTTAGATGCAGATCTTTCTACTAACTTCGAGGATTTTAACATTCTAACAGAGGCGATTTCTAACTCAAAATATAAACTTGTTTTTGGATCACGAATTACCCGCATGGGGGCCGATATAGCCAAGGAATCTGCCAGAGCCATTATCAGTAAAACCATCAATTTTATTATTCGCAAAACGTTATCTATGGAAATCAATGATACACAGTGCGGTGCCAAAATAATGACCAAAGAAATCATTGAGAAAACATTTCAAGAAAAATTTATTACCAAATGGCTATTTGATGTTGAAATATTTATGAGAATGAAAAAAATTTATGGACTTAAAGAAACCAAGGGGATGATTCTTGAAAAACCATTAAACCGATGGATTCATGCCGATGGCTCCAAACTCTCCATGAAAGACTCCATAAAAATTGTCGGTCAATTAGGGCAAATAGCCTTGCATTATAGATAAAATACTTTGCATGATCGATTGGATTTTGAATACGCCTGAGCAGAATTGTTTTTGTGCTAAACTTTTTATAAATGTTTTGGCAGTGCGGCGTTCAATCTATAAATAGTATTTTTCTTCTAAAATAATCATTGAAAAGCGAGTGTTTCAGTAAATTACGAGCGCATAATTATTCCGGTTTTCAAAAGTTTCAAAATTAGACAACAGCTTCCTCTAAGATTCGTAAAGCGGCTTAGTGAAGCTGTTTTTTTTCTGAAGAAGATCTCCCAACGGAAACCAAGATAAAATTCTCGTTGAAAATTTTATTGAGACCAAAATAGGATTTAAAACGCGCCCTGAGTGATCAGTAATTTGAATATTTTTGGGATCAGTAAAAAAACGATATCCTAGTTATCAAAGTCCCGTGATCCGCTATATCTTTAATTTTTTAATGAAAAAAGCAAAGGATGCCACTCCTCTTTGGGCTAAAAGGCAGTATAGCGCCCTTTTGGATATATGCTCAATAGTATCATGAACTTTTTTTATTTACCATAATGATTCATTTAAGTCGATCAAATGCTATTGAGGCCATTAAGTTAAAATATTTTCTATTTTTCTCTTTTTATAGGACAACTGTTGTGATTTAAAAATAATTCGTGAATTGATGATTTTTTTATTTTTTTAAGCAAAAAATCTGATTCTTTTTCAAAATTCCTGATTTTTAGCAAAAAAGTATATCTTTAGCCCAACTAAAACCAACTAAGAACCAATTCAAACCACATGTCATTCGAAGTTCATGCCTCTGTAAGTGTACCCAAACCATGGTACAAAGCCTTGTACTTTCAAGTACTCGTAGCTATTTTAGCCGGTATTTTATTAGGCCATTTTGTTCCTGAAAAAGCCATTCATTTGAAAGTTTTAGGCGATGGATTTATTGCTTTAATAAAAATGATTATTGCTCCCGTAATCTTTGTAACCGTAACGACCGGAATTGCTTCCATGGGCGACTTAAAAGCCATGGGAAGGATTACAAGTAAAGCATTCGTTTACTTTTTTGCCTTTTCTACTTTGGCATTGATTATTGGGATGATCGTGAGCAATTTAATTCAACCCGGCGCAGGAATGCATATCGATGTAAAATCTTTAGATCCAAAATCTATTCAGGATTATATAGATGCCACTAAGGAGCACAATTTATCGAGTTTTGTTTTGGATATTATCCCCAAATCACTCATGAGTTCACTCACTGGTGATAGTATTCTACAAGTTCTTTTTGTTTCGATCATGTTTGGTATTGGTATTACGTTGACCATAGATAAAAGCAAGCCAGTGCTAGATTTTTTACATGCTTTGTCGCATCCTATCTTTAAAATCGTCGAAATTCTGATGAAATTAGCTCCAATTGGTGCGTTTGGAGCGATGGGGTTTACAGTAGGTAAATTTGGCTTAGGTGTCTTGTTTAAATTGGCTGGATTAGTGGTTACTTTTTATCTTACTTCAGCCTTTTTTGTAATTGTAATTTTAGGTGCGGTAGCTTGGTACAATAAATTCAATATTTTTAAACTACTTCGCTACATCAAAGAAGAATTAGTCTTGGTATTAGGCACTAGCTCCTCTGAATCGGCATTGCCTAATGTGATGCGCAAACTTGAAAAAGCAGGCTGCGCCAAACAAGTAGTTGGATTAGTAATCCCAACGGGCTACTCTTTTAATTTAGACGGAACAAATATCTACATGACACTTGCAGCTTTATTTATTGCCCAAGCCTGTGATGTTGATTTGCCTATTGAAAAACAAATTTTATTACTGCTAGTTGCCATGTTGAGTTCCAAAGGGGCAGCGGGCGTATCAGGAGCAGGTTTTATTACATTGGCAGCTACTTTGGCAGTAGTTCCTGATGTGCCAGTGGTAGGAATGACCTTAATTCTTGGCATTGATAAATTCATGTCGGAATGTAGAGCCTTGACTAATTTTATTGGCAATACCGTTGCAACAATCGTCATTGCGCGCTGGGAAAATCAATTGGATGTGGAAGCTTTAGATAAGGCTCTAAAGTAATCCCATATTAGATTTTATGCGACAAAAAAGGGCACAAGTAGCCTAAACTGCTTTTTTTTGATTGCTATTTCTTTCTTGCTAAAAAACCTATTTTATTTTAATGAATGTTAACTTCAACCATGAACAAAGAAAACAACCCAGAAGATTTTAAACGTGAACTCGGACTTTTAGACGGCACCATGCTGGTAGTCGGTTCTATGATTGGTTCCGGAATATTTATTGTTAGTGCCGATATTGCCAGACAAGTCGGATCAGCCGCTTGGCTTACTTTAATCTGGTTAATCTCAGGTATAATTACCATGATTGCAGCGGTGAGTTATGGCGAATTGAGTGCCATGATGCCCAATGCAGGCGGACAATATGTGTATCTAAAAGAAGCCTACAACAAATTGATTGCGTTTCTGTACGGATGGAGTTTTTTTGCAGTCATTCAAACCGGAACTATTGCAGCAGTAGGTGTTGGTTTTTCTAAGTTTGCCGCCTATTTGATTCCATCGTTGAGTGATCAAAATATCTTACTCGGATTGGGTAGTTTTAAACTTAACGCTGCTCAAATTGTCTCTATTATTACCATTGTTTTCTTAACTTATCTCAACAGTCGCGGTGTAAAAAATAGCAAAACACTGCAAACTGTACTTACGATTATTAAAATTTTGTCGCTTTTTGGATTGATAGTTTTTGGGCTTATCCTTGCTGCAAAAGCCGAAGTATGGGACGTGAACTGGACCGATGTATGGGAAACTAAATCGTATAATTTAGATACAAAACAATGGACTCCTATCGCTGGTACCGCTTTGCTTACCGGAATTTCGGCAGCCATGGTAGGATCGTTATTCTCGAGTGATGCTTGGGTAGGGGTGACTTTTATCGCTGCCGAGATTAAAAATCCAAAGCGCAATGTGGGCTTGAGTTTGTTTTTAGGGACTTTCATCGTTACGATTATATATATATTGACCAATTTGATGTACTTGGCTGTTATTCCGCTAGAGGAAATTGCTACAGCCAAATCTGATAGGGTAGCGGTGGTAGCTTCTCAATATACATTTGGCGAATATGGCACGGTGATTATTGCTGTCATGATTATGATTTCGACTTTTGCTTGCAATAACGGATTAATTATGGCGGGTTCCCGAGTGTATTATACCATGGCCAAAGACGGTTTGTTCTTCAAGCAAGCCGCACAACTGAATCAAAAAAGTGTTCCGGGTTGGGCACTTTGGGCTCAGTGTTTTTGGGCTTCGGCTTTGTGTTTGACGGGTAAATATGGTGATTTGTTAGATTTTGTAATCATCATTGTATTGATTTTTTACATTTTGAC